>JAEUKG010000655.1 GCA_016794325.1 Myxococcales bacterium
ATCAGGATCGCGAGCTCGACCGTCCCCGCGGGGCCTCCGGACCACGCGAGCGGCGGGCTCGTCCCCGCCCCGTCGCAGGTGAACTCCGCGGGGAGCGCGCCGCCGTCGGCGAAGCTCACGCTCGTGACCGTGAAGCGCCCCGCGTCTTCGCTCCCCGCCTCGGCGGCGGCGTCGGTCGTGAACGGGGCGTCCGCGGCGCCAGCGTCGCCGGGGGCGGCGCCGTCGGAGGGCCGCGCCGCCGTCGGCCCCGGCCGGTCCTTCGTCCGAGCGCGCGCCGCAGGCGGCGAGCGCGCCCGCGGCTGCACCCGCGACGGCGAGGGCGTAGCGCCCGACCGCCCTCACGCGAGCGCCCTCCGCGCGCTCGGGACGACGTGGGTGAGGAGGGCGACGACGGCGAGCACCCCCGCCACCACCGCCAGCCACCCGCGGTCGCTCGCGGGCTCCGGAGCGGCTCTTGGCTCCACCCGCGTCGTCGGCGTCACCTCCGCCCGTGGCGCGAGCACCGCGAACGACGCCCCGGCGCCGGCTTGGCCGAGCCGCGTCGTCGGCTGGGAATATGTGTAAAGTACACGTCCAAGCGCCGGTGGGAGCGCCACCGTCACCTGGCGGGCCTCGGGGAGAGAACGCGTCGCTTCGAACCGGAGGGTCGCGCTGGGGTGACCGTCGGGGGTCGTCGCGTCGTGGGCGGCGCGCCGCAGGTCCGCCGTCGTGGGCATCCTCCGAAGCGTGAGCGGGATCTCGGCGCCGTCGGCGTCGAGGTGGGCGCCGGCTTCGAGGACGCCGCGGGCCGCCGCGAGGTGGCGCGCGAGCCGGGCGTCGTCGGCGGCGGCGAGCGCCGTCGCGTCGCCGGCCGTGGGGTCGACGGTCGCCACGAGGCGAACGAGGTCGACCTCGACGACGATCTCGGCGTGCCGGTCGCGGACCTCCACCTTGGCGGTCGTGAGGTCGAGCGCGTGGGCGTGGGCGGGGGCGGGCGCGCCGAGCGCTGCGACGAGCGTGAGCGTCGCCCCGAGCGCCGGCTTCACGGCGTCCCCCGGCAATAGGTGGCGGCGACGAGCGCGCCCCCGGTCGTGTAGGAGCGCTCCTCGAAGTCCCAGCACTTGGGGGTCGCGGAGGGGCGGTAGGCGATCGAGTAGGTCTGGCCGCCGTGGTCGTACGTCATGGTCCGGGTGCCGTCCCCGGCCTCGACGAGCGCGAGGTTCGTCACGCCGCCCGGCGGCTTCGTCCCCGGCGGCTTGCCGCCGCCCCCCTGCTTCGCGAGCGGGGCGACCCGCGGCGCCTTCGCGAGGTCGACCTCCCCGACGAGGCACTGGACGATGTAGGGGTGTATATCCGAAGTGTGATAGCGCATGCCGAACGTCGGATCGGGCTTCGCGTTGCAGACGTCGAGCTCCCCGGCCGCGATCGGCGAGCCGTCCGGGTTCGTGTTGCCGTAGATCGGGTAGCCGTCGAAGCCCCAGCCGAGGATCGCGGAGGGGCCCTTGTTCTTCATCGCGTCGATCATGCACACCGGCGACGCGTGGTAGTGGTAGTCGTCCCCGCGGCCGGAGTGGCCGTTGCACAGGTCGAGCTCCCCGGTGAGCTTCGTGTCGAACTTCGGGTCGTAGACGCTCGGATCGAGCGTCCCCTGGGACGAGTAGTCGTAGATCGGCACGCCGTTGACGGCGACGCCGACCGCGGCGTCGATCGACGTGGGCTTCGTGGCCTTCACGGGGGCGAGGGCGATCGGCGAGACGTAGTCGGGGGCCGGCACCGGCACCTGATCGTTGGTGCCCGTGATGCCGTTCATCTTCACGTGCGCCGGGTAGGTGTCCGACGCGAGGTTGGCGTACTTGGCGTCGCAGGTCACCTTCACCTGCGCGCCGAAGCCGGCGGCCTCGATCGAGCTCCGGATCACGTCGCAGCGGCTCCCCGGCGCGGCGTCGACGGCGCCGTCGGGCGCGCCGCTCGAGGACGAGGACGCCTCCACCCCTCCGCCCTCGCCACCGCCGCCGCCGTCGCTGACGACGGAGGGAGGCGAGTCCGAGCTCCCGCCGCACGCGAACGCCGCGAGCACGAGCGCACCGCACGCGCTGCCGAGGCCTATCCAAGTCCGGATTTCGAGCTCTCTCATGTCGGCCTCACTTCGGGAGGATGGTGTAGGCGTCTGCCACCTGTCGGTTCTTCTGCTGCGCCGTCTCGGATTGGGGGAGCCACGAACGCACGTACGTGATGTCGACCTTGGACGGCGACACGGTGACCCTCACGTGGCCGGCGCTGCTCACGATCGTCCCCGTCTCGTAGTGGTACGAGGCCGCGATGCTCGCGCCGCTGTTCGTGTTGCGCGCGCTCGGCTGGGGGACCTCCTGGTACACGACGCTGTTGAGCTCCTGCTTCACGTAGACGTGGTCGTGCCCGTGGAACACCGCGGAGACCTTCGCCTGCACGAGGAGATCGTGGATGGGCGCCGTCCAACCGGGACGCTTGGTCGCGAAGCCATCCGAGCCGTCGAGCTCCTTGCCGCCCCACTCGAAGAACGGGGCGGCTTCGACGCCGCCGCGCATCTGACCGTCGAGCCCGCCGACGAGGTTGTGCAAGAAGACGAACTTGTACTTGGCGGTCGAGCTCGCGAGCGTCTGCTCGAGCCAGCGGTACTGGCGCTCGCCGAGCGTGATCGCCCAGCCGTCCGAGCTCTTCTTGGTGACGCCCCAGAAGGGGTCGAGCGCGACGAAGAGCGCGTCGCCCCACTGGAAGGCGTACCACGATCCACGCTGCCCCAGGTTCGGCTCGACGAACGGATCCCCCGAGTAGAAGCCGTCCGGGATCGGCGGGAGGTAGTAGCGGGCGCGGGCGCGGCTCGCCCACGTGGCGAGGTCGAACCCGCCGGGGTTCACGAGGAAGCCGGTCTCTCCTTCGTGGTTGCCGTTCACGAGGAAGAGCGGCACCGAGTGCGCGACGAGCCCGAAGTTGTCGCGCTCGTAGAGGTAGCGCGCGGCCACCGTCGCCTCGTCGGCGGCCGGTACGTTGGCCGGATCCATCGCCGCCGACTTCTTGTCGCACATGAACGTGTCGCCGAGGTCGACGTGGAAGTCGGGATCGTCGGCGAGGACGTTGGCGAGGGTGAGGCGATACTGCTCCAGCACCGAGTTCTCGTCGAGGTGGGAGTCGGACTGGATCGTGAAGGTGAACGTCGATCCGGGCGCCCTCCGGGTGTGGAAGTGCCGCTCCGCGCTCGCGCGGAAGCCGGCCTCGCCGGGGCGCCTCAGGCGGAGCCGGTAGCTCCATCGCGCGTCGGGCGCGAGGCCCTCGATCCGGAACACGGCCGGGTCCCTCGGCGTCAGCGCCCGCGTCGGCGTCTTGACGGAGTAGAGCCCTGGCGCGACCCCAGCCTCGACGTACCCCTCGAGCGGCTCCGCGGGCACGAGGCTCACGTCGACCGAGCTCGGCGTGGGGCGGCCCAGGATCTCCGCCGCGACGAGCATGTTCGGCTCGACGGGTGGAGGCGGGGGCTCCGGCGGCCGCGGCGGCGCCGATCCGTCCGCGGTCGACGGCGCCGCCGGCGCCGGGCCGCCTTCGGCGCGCGAGGGGGCGTCGTCGGCGGGTGCGCTGCACGCCGCCGCGGCGACCAGCGCAGCGAGCACGAGGGCGGAGCGTTTCATGGATTGTACACCCATCCCCCCGGCGGCGCGGCGCCGAGGCACGTGTAGGGCGTCACCGGAGAGTCCGACGGGTGAGGGGGGAGGCTGTAGCTGAAGGCCACCTCGCCGTTCTTCTCCTTGCCGGTGAAGATCTTGTTCGGGTTCGTCGCGAGATCGACGTCCCGGTAGGTGCGCACGTAGTCCACGCGCACCCGCTCCGGCGTGACGGTGATGTCGAGGTAGCCGGTGTTGGGCATTCGCACGCCGTAGGTCGGGTCGTACACGCCGTAGCCCGCCGGCCCCTGCCACGTGATCGCAGCTGGGGCGTAGGCGTCGCAGTTGTACGCGAAGTAGCTGTTGTCGCCGGGGTTCGGGACCTCTTGGTACACGACGCCGTCCACCTTCTCGCGCGCGAACATGTGGTCGTGACCCTGGAAGAAGATCGTGACCTTGGTGTCGGCGAACAGCTGGTGGATCGGCTTGGCCCAGCCGGCGCGGTTCGCCGCGAAGCCGGGCGCGCCGCCCCACTCCTGCGCGCCGACGATGGCCGCGGCGCCGCGGTTGTTGCCGTTGATGTGGTGCGCGAAGACGAACTTCCACTTCGCGTCGCTCGTCTCGAGCGTCTTCTTGAGCCAGGCGTATTGCTCGTCACCGAGGGTGGCGCCCCACTGGGGCTCGGGGTCGGCGAAGAGGGTGCTGTCGGGCGAGATCGTCGGCGAGTGCCAGTAGGGGTCGATGGTGACGAAGAGGGCGTCGCCCCAGGTGAACGCGTAGTAGTCGCGCAGGTACCCGTCGCTCGCTGCGATCGTCGGGTATCCATTCATCGACGTGAGCTTGGTCTCGTCCCCGGTGTAGAAGCCCCCGGGGGCGGGGAGGGGGTAGTACTTGAGCCGCGCGTCCGCCGCCCAGATCGACGCGTTGTTGAAGACGCCGCCGAGGTTCGCGAGGTGCGCCTGCTCGTGGTTGCCGTTGACGAGCATGAGCGGCGTCGCGTTCGCGGCGAGCCCGAGGTACTTCTGCCGCATCTCGAGGTACGCCGCGTTCGACTGGGGCGCCGACTTGCCGTCGACGATCATCGCCTGCGAGAGTGGAGAGGGGAGCGACTGGTAGGTGGCGTAGCTCGCGACGCCCTCCGCCGCTCGGTGGAACGCGTACCCGGCGCCGTAGTTCGCGTTCTTGAAGTTCTCGATGATCTTCTCGATCGAGAAGTCGTCGCCCAGCATGAAGTAGAGGTCGGGCTGGTGGTCGCGGACCTGCTCCATCGTGCGGGTGAAGAGGTCCGCGTGGAACATCTTGTTGTTCGCGCGCTCGGGGTGGGTGTCCCCCTGGACGCCGAAGTGGAACGTCCGGCCCTTCGCGCGTTGCGTGCGGAAGGTGTGCAGGTTGTCGGGCTCGTCACCCGCGCCGCCGGCCGCGTAGTGTACGCGGTAGTAGTGGAGGGTGTCCCGGGCGAGCCCCGTGACCTCGATCACCATCGGCTCGCCGGCGACCGAGCTCACCGGCGCCGTCGACTTGGCGTCGACGATGGTCGCGCGCCCGGCGTCGAGGGTCGTCCCGTATTCGACCCAGGCGCGGTCGCCCGCTCCACCCGCGAGGACGCTGACGGCGATGGACGAGTCCGTCGGTCGGCCAAGCACGGTGTTGTGCTTCGACGGGTTCACGAGCGGCGGAGGATCGGCCCCCGCCTCGGTCGTCGCGTCGGGGGCGGCCGCGTCGCCCGGCGGCGCCCCGTCGCTGGTCGCGGGCACGCCGGCGTCGGCGCCGAGCCCGCCGGGGATCGGGTCGTCGCCGCAGGCCCCGATCGCGCACGCCGCGGCGCTCGCCCCGACCGCGAAGATCACCGCGCGACGCCGGACCACGCTCATCCCACCCCCCGCTCGAAGGGTGGCTCGTCGTCGCGTCACTTCGCGGCGCACGCGAGGCTCCACGACCGCTCCTTCGGGCGGCGGCCGTTGTCGATGGAGACGTCGGCGGTCGGTGACCCGTCGAACGTGATGACCACGTCTTTGCCGTCGCTGTGGTGGTGCTCGATGCGACCGCTCGGGCAGAGGTCCTCGCCGCTGTCCGCCTCGCAGGTCCGGATCTCGATGGTCGAGTCGATGGTGCGCCCCTGGAGGACGGCGTGCGCCGTCCCCTTCTCGGCGCGGCAGCGGGTCGCGGCGTCGATCTCCACCGTCACGTCCTTCGTCTGGGTGACGGCGGCGCCGTTCTTCTTCGTGCCGCTCTGCTCGACGTGCCGGGTGACGATCCTCCGGGCGCCGTCGGCTCGGACGTCGGCGCGGGCCGCGCGGCGGAAGGGGCGGCCGTCGATGGTGAGGTCGTCGCTCACGCTCTCGACGTGCAGCGTGCCGTCGGCGTTGGAGGAGAACGAGACCGTGAGGTGCCCTGTGAGGACGCGACGGTCGAAGCGGTCGTTGCACGCCGTCAGCGTCACGTGGACGACCTTGGCGTCGTTCGCGTCGATCGATCGCGTGCGGCACGGCTTCGTCGACGCAGCCGCGAAGCGGCTGGCGGCGGCCGCGGGATCCGTGACGTCGACGCCGTCCACCTCCGAGATCCCGGCCACGGAGTCAGCCGAGGCGATGTTCGTCACGTTCTTCTCGTCGCCCACGTCATCGTCGGCTTCGACGGCGCAGCCGAAGGCGGCGAAGGTGAGGAGGCCGGCGACGAGGAGGGGGCGTGAGGGGAGCTTCATGCCCCATCTCCGCCGCCCGCCGGGGGGACCTTCATCGAAAAGCGCGTCCGGCGCAAGAACGCTGGAAGTGCGGGAATGGGACGGAAGAATTGAAGGAAGCGCGGTCGAGCGGCGGATAGTCTCTTTGGAGGCGAATGCGCGCGGGTAGGAGAGCAGGGGCGGCAGTCGGTGTGGGTGCGAGCATCACGCTCGCCGCCGCCGTCACGAACGCCTCGTGCCCGCTCGAGGTCCTGGCTCCACCTCCGCCGTCGTCGTGGGAGCCGGAGGTGGCGGCGCTGCGCCGGCGGCTCGCGGCGGCGGAGGGAGACTGCGCGTCCGTCTCCCTCGCGGTGGAGGGGCAAGAAGGGACGATCACCTTCACGACCACCGACGGCCGCGTCGCGCGCCGGATCGTGCGCGGATCGCAGGAGCTCCAGCCCACGGTCGAGGCGCTCCTCGTCAACCCGCCCCCGCCGTTGCCCGCGGCCGCGGCTCCCGGCCCGGCGCCCGAACGGGCGGCGCCACCGACACCACCGACCGACGACCGTCGGCCGTCGGAGGTGCACTTCCACGTTGCGGCGATCGGAGGGGTCCGCCTGGGGCTGCCAGGGGCTTACGGCGCGCCGACCGTGGGGCTGCGCCCGAGCGGGACGTTCGGGGGCTGGGAGCTCGGCGCGGCGGTGGAGTACGACCCGACCCATGTATACCTCCCGGGTGGGCTGCCCTCGGGCGTCACGCTGTGGTCGTTCGCTGCCGGAGTTCAGCTCGGGCGTCGCGAGTCGCTCGGCGCGTTCGGCCTCGGCTACGGGGCTGGGGTCGGGGTCGCCGCGATCCGCGAGGAGGCGCCCGACGCGAGCGGCGCCGCCAAGGTGGCCGACTTCGGTCAACCTCGGGTGAGCGCCTACGGGCGCGTGGTCGTGCCGCGCGAGTCCCGCTGGAGAGGGACGCTCGACCTCGGAGTCGACGGCGGGCTCGGCAGCGTCAAGCGCCGTGCGACCGAGGCCGCCAACCTCCCCGACCTGCCGCGGTGGGGTCTCGGCCTGGGGCTGGGCGTGGAGGCGTCGCTCCTGTGAAGGCGGAGCGCGACGTGCCGAGCTCGACGCGAGCCGACGGTGAGCCCGACGCCGACGTCGTCGCGCGCATCCACCGCGGCGAGGTCGGAGCCCTCGGGCTCCTGTACGACCGGTACGCCGCCGACGTCCGGAGGGTCGTCGCCCGCCTCGGCGTCGCGAGCGCCGACGTGGACGACGTCGTGCAGGTGACGTTCCTCGACGTGTTGGCCGCGGCGGCCCGCTACGACGGGCGCGCGAGCGCGAAGAGCTGGCTCGTCGGGCTCGCCGTGATGCACGTGCGGCGGCGCCGCCGCGGGCTCGGACGCCTCGCGGCGCGGGTCGCGGCGTGGGGGCGCGAGCCGCGACCGCCGGTGGTGACGCCCGAGGATGGTGCAGCGATCGACGAGGAGGTCGCGCGGGTCCAGCGGGCCCTCGACGCGCTCTCCCCGAAGAAGCGAGAGGTCATCGTGCTCGTCGCCATCGAGGGAATGTCGGGCGAAGAGGCCGCGAGCATCCTCGGGGTGCCGGTGGCGACGGTGTGGACGCGGCTACACCACGCGCGCCGCGAGTTGGTCGATGCGGTGTTCGAGGAGGAGTCATGACTCGGGACCGATGCGAACGAACGTGGCAGGTGGAGGCGCTCGAGGACGGCCGGCTCGAGGACAACGATCGCGCGTCCCTCGAGCGGCACCTGCCGACGTGCGCCGCGTGCACGCGCGCGAAGGAGCGCCTCGCGTCGCTCCACGAGGCGCTGCGCCGCATCCCCCACGACGAGCCGGCCGAGCTCGACCGCCGCCGGGCGCGCGCGGAGCTCTTGGCGCGGGCCAACGGCGCGGTCGTGGCCCCGCGACGCGGCCGCCCATGGCGGCTCGCCCTCGTCGCGGCCGTGCTCGTCGCCGTCGCCGGTCTCCTCGTCGGTCGTCGGGCGGCGCTGCCGTCGCGCGGAGGCGAAGCGGCGCCGCGGTTCGAGGTCACCGACGTGGCGAGCGCCGACTACACCACGACGCGTGAAGGCGCCATGTCCGGCGTGACCCTGCGCTCGGGGCGCGCTTCGTTCCAGGTGGATCGGGTCGCCCCGGGCGCGCGCTTCGTCGTCCGCGTCCCTGACGGGGAGGTGGAGGTGCGAGGCACTCGCTTCGTGGTCGACGTCGCCGGTGGGCGCACGCGCGCGGTCGAGGTGTCCGAGGGCGTCGTCGAGGTGCGCGTCGCCGGCTTCACCGGCGTGTTGAGGGCCGGCGAGCGTTGGCCCGCGGCGGCGGCCGCCGCGTCCGGAGCGGGCGGCCCGGGCCCTGCGGTCACCGCGGAGCCCAGCGGGGTCACGACGAACGACGCGCCTCCGTCGAGCGCGCTCGCGGCGCCTCCGACCGCACCCGCGGCGTGGTCCGCGAGCCCCGCGTCGTCGACCGCGGTCGCGGCTCTGCCGTCGGCACCGGCCGCCGCGCCGTCGGCTGCGACGAGCGCGCCCGCGCCGCCCGCTGCTTCGACTGTGGCCGCCGCGCCCGCGGCGGTCACCGCCCCGTCGGCCTCGAGCAGTGCGGCCGACGGCGCGGGCGTACGCTTCGGTCAGGCGGTGCAGTCGTACCGGGCGGGCGACTACGGCGAAGCGGAGCGGCGGTTCACGGCCTTCGTCCGTGACTACCCCGGAGACTCGCGCGCCGAAGACGCCATGTTCCTCGTCGCCGACGGGCGCGCGCGGCGCGGCGACGAACGCGGCGCGAAGGCGGCTGCCCTCGAGTACCTCCGTCGCTATCCCGATGGGCTCCGAGCGCCGGCCGCGCGCCGGCTCGCGGGGGCGCCGTGAGCGAGCGCCATCGAACCTGAGACGCCGCGCACGGTCGTGGTCATTTTTCTTCGCCCGCGAATCGCGCGAGCCAGGCGACGTCTTTCGTGGGACGCCGTGGAGGCGCGGGCCCCCACGCGCTCATCCAAGCCGAGGTGCTCATGCGTTGGTCGAGAGTCGTCTGCGTCGTGCTCCCCGTTCTCCTCGTGCCCGCGGCGCTCGCCGCGCAGCCCGCGCCACCTCGGGCCGCGACCGCGGCGCCGTCGAGCGTAGCGGCCCCTCCGGCGGCGAGCCCCTACGTGCCTGCGGCCGCGGCGGCGTTGCCGCCTGCGCGCGCGTCCGGCCTCGCGCGGCCGTTCGTCCCTCTCGCCGCGTCGGAGGTCGCGGCGGCGCTCAAGCTCAAGCGCCCGAGCGACGTCGACGCGCCGGTGACCCTCGACGCCCGCACCCCCTATGCGCCGTCGATCAACGGATCGGTGTCGGCTTGGCACGCGACGACGCGAGTGGACGAGGGCATCTACGTCCTCGACGCCGGCCGCAAGGTCGGGCCCTACGTGCACTCATCCGCGACGGGAGCGCCGAGCGTGGAGTGCGATGCGTTCGGCCACGTGCGAGCGCACCTCTGCGGCGTGGCCGTGTCTCTCGTCCAGGCCACCGAGCGCTCGACGCTGACCCTCCGCTTCCAGACCGCCGCGGATCGACGGTACCTCGTCGACTGCGCGTTCTCCGCCGATCGCGCGTACACCTCGCGGTACGGGGCGATCACCGTGGAGATGGACACGGGCGCACCCGCCATCGTGAGCCGCAGCTTCACCGAGGACGTGCACGTCGCCGAGGTGCTGGCGGGGGCGCCCGAGCGAACCGCGACGGTCTCCCTCGGGTTGAGCGGCACGCCGACGCTCCCCCCGGGGGCGACCCTGGTGGCGCGCGAGCTCGCGAAGAACGATCTCAAGGCGGCGTGGCTCGGCTGCCGCGTCTACCCGACCAAGGGGTAGCTTCACGCTCGCCGAGCCAACACCGCGACCGTTTGGATTCGACGCAACCGGTCACGGTGTCAGCGGGGGCGGACGGGCGCCGCCACTTCGATCTTCTTCACGAACGCAGCCTCGCCCACGGCGGCGATCCGATCGTACGGGACGCGGACCGAGGCGACGTCGCCCGCCACCGTGTTGACGTTGGCGCCGAGGGCGGTGAGCGCCGCGGCGAGATCGCGCGGCGCGACGCTGAGGTCGATCAGCAGAAACGCCGACATCGGCTTGCTGGGGGCCAGCTCGGCCTGTTCCAGCATGTGGTGCGCGTTGACCAGCTTCTGCTCGACGAGAGGGGCGCCGACGACGAAGTCGGCAGGCGGTCCTTCGCCGATCCGCCGCCGAACGAGGACGAGCTTGCCCGAGGCCGAGGTGGAGAGCAGCCGGGCCCCCGCCGGCAGTCGCTCGCGCGCGATGACGACGAGCTCCTCGGTCTCGTT
>JAEUKG010000661.1 GCA_016794325.1 Myxococcales bacterium
GCGCGGCGAGCGCCCGCACGTGCCCTTCGTCGCGCCCCTGGCACGACGCGCCGAGCCCGTAGGCCGCCCACGTCACGACCTCGTCGTCCTCGTCGGCGAGCCGATCGACGAGCGCGTCAGCGGCCGAGGGATCGGCGATGCGCGCGAGCGCCCGCGCGGCGTCGCGGCGCGCGTGCACGTCCGCCGAGGTCCGCGCCTCCTTCGGGACGTCCGCCGCGCGGCGGCGGTCCTCCGCCCGCTTGATGTCGACGCTCCCCGACGGCGCCGACGGGCTCGCCGACGGGCTCGCCGCGCTGGCGACCGCGCCCGGGGAGCCATCCGTCGACGCAGGGCCCGGCGGCGGCCCCTTCGAGCAGCCGAGGCCCGTCAGCAGCGCCGCGGCCCCCCAAGCAAAGGCGCGGATGCGGCGCGCGGGCCATGTAGGGAAGACGCCTTCGCTACCCCCCTTTGCCCGACACCGCCACACACGGTCGACGTCACTCATCGAGGGCAGCGATGCTACCACGGCGGCCGGTTGACGGGTGGGTCCGGCAAAGCCTATCCCTAGAGCTGTCCTCGCTTAGACCTCGGGGTGCGCCCCGCTCATCTTCGTCTGAAAGCGCCGGCGTGCCGGCAGGAGCGCGAATGAGGATCACGTTCTGGGGGGTGCGAGGGAGCATCCCCACGCCGGGCCCCGACACCGTCGAGATCGGGGGCAACACGAGCTGCGTCGAGGTCCGCGCGGGTCGAGCGCTCATCGTGTTCGACGGGGGCACCGGGCTCCGCTTGCTCGGCAAGCAGCTCGTGAGGGAGATGCCGATCAACGCGCACATCTTCTTCAGCCACGTGCACTGGGACCACATCCAAGGTTTTCCGTTCTTCGCCCCCGCGTTCATCCCCGGCAACACGATTCACCTCTACGGCGGCAACAACGTCAGCCGAACCCTCGAGGAGACGCTCGCGGGGCAGATGGACCACCCGAGCTTCCCGGTGCACCTATCCGAAATGGGTGCGTCGATGCACTTCTACAACCTGCGCGAGGGCCAGAGCATCGAGCTCGACGCCGGCGGAGGCTCGAAGGCCACCGTCACCTCGGCGCGTGGAAATCATCCGAACGGCGTCTTCGCCTACCGCGTCGATCACGAGGGGCGCTCGGTGATGTACGCGACCGACACCGAGCACTACGCCGTCGTCGATCCCAAGCTCGCCAAGCTCGCCCAGGGCGCCGACCTGCTCATCTACGACTCCCAATACACGCCCGAGGAGTACGCCGGCACGGCGGGGACCGGCGGCCCGAAGCTCGGCTGGGGCCACTCCACCTACGAAGAGGCGGTGAAGCTCGCGACCGCGGCGCGGGTGAAGAGCCTCGTCCTCTACCACCACGACCCGATGCAGAGCGACGATCAGGTCCGCGACAAGGAGCGCCGCGCCAAGGCCATCTTCGGCGACGTCCGCGCCGCGTACGAAGGCTTGTCGATCGAGCTCTGAGGCCCAGCCAGGGTCGCCCCCACCCGTACGTCACCCGACGCTGACGCCGTCCGCGCCTGGGCGGCTGCCAAAGACGTCCACCTTGCAGGGGTGGAGAAAGGCGCCTTTCACGCATGAAAGGTTTGCGCCTCGAGCGGTCTTTGCAGGCTTACGCGAATTCGCGCAATCGTTTCGCGGGGCGCGGACGGTGGCGCTCGGGGGACGCATTCTGATCGCAGTGCGGTGAAGGTCCGCGTCGGGTTCCGCCGACTTCGGGGCTGGCACTCCCCATGCAAACGCTGCAGGCGTGCGCGCATCGTGCGTGCGCCTTGGAGGAAGCATGACGGCGATGGTGCAAGGCGCGGGTCTCTCGGCGTATCGCAACAGCCTCGGAGCGGTCCGGCCGCTTCCTCGTGAGACCGAGCGCGATCTCGCGCGGCGCTGGCGGGCGGGCGACGCGCGCGCGGGCGAGCAGATCATCGCCGCGTGCCTCCCCTTCGTGATCTCGATCGCGCTCGAGTACCGCCGCTGGGGCGTCCCCCTCGAAGACATCGTGCAGCAGGGGAACGTCGGCCTCCTCCGCGCGGCGAAGAAGTTCGATCCCGACAAGGATACCCGGCTCGCGACCTACGCCGCGTACTGGATCCGCGCCGAGATCCGCGAATACGTGGTTCGCGCGTTCCGGGTCGTCCGCCTCGGGACGACGAAGGCCGAGCGCAAAGCCCTCCGCGCGTTCCGCACCAGCAAAGACGCCGATACGGCCGAGCTCTCCCGGGTCTCGGGTCTCAGCGAGGAGCGGGTCGAGCGCCTCTTGCCCATCCTCTCGGGCCACGAAGTGAGCCTCGACGCCGGCCCCGGCGACGCGGGCCGGATCTCGGATCGCATCGCGACCGGCGGCCCGAGCCCCGAAGACGAGGTGTCGCGGCGCGAGGAGTCGAGCCAAGCCGAGGTCGCGGTGGCGCAGGCGCTCGTCACGTTGAGCGACCGCGAGCGCTTCATCGTCGAGAAGCGCATGATGACCGACGACCCGCCGACCCTGCAGGAGCTCGGCGAGCAGCTGGGCGTCTCCAAGGAGCGCGTGCGGCAGCTCGAGGAGCGCGCGAAAGACAAGCTCCGCTCGCGGCTCACCCACCACGCGCACGTGTGAACCGCCTCGAACTTCGCCGGGGCTCGCGAACGCTGCTAGCCTGATCGATCTGGGCCTCACTCTGCGAAAAGTCGTCGCGTTGACCGCTTTCGTGTGCGCCGCCGGCGCGCTCACGGCGGCGCTCGTCGTCGACCGCCCCCGGGCGACGGCGTCGCCCACCGGGCGCGTCGCCACCCCCGCGCCGGGCGCCGCCGACGCGGCCGACGTCGAGCACGACGAGGAGCCTCGGACTATCTCTTTCCGGATGCCCACCGGCGAGCCGAGCGCGCTGTCGTGCGACGAGGCTCGGCTCATCGTCGCCCAGGTCCGCGACCTCCTCGCCTACGAGCCTCGACCGGTCGCCAAGAAGGCGTTCGCGGAGTCGACGGTGGACTGGCTCGACCCTCACGGCCTCTGGGCGCTCTCGACGGACGCGCCGACCAAACGCGCCTTCGACGCGGTGTCGAGCGACCTCTTGCGCGAGCTCGAGGGCAAGCGGACGGAGTGCGAAGCGGCGACGAAGGTGGGCGTCGCCCTCGAGGGGTGGGTGAAGGAGCTGCGCGTGGCCTTCGACAAGGGGCGCGTCGAGGCCTCGGCGACCGAGGCGTCGCTCATCGATCCCATCCCCGCGCACGGCTCGGGGCTCGAGAACGCGCGCGAGATCGGCCGCCGCGTCGGCGCGTTCGAGCGGCGGAGCGGCCCCGGCGCCAAGGCCTACGGCGACGCCGCGCGCGCGCGCTTCTTCCCCGAGCTCGACCGCGCCGGGTGGGCGAAGGTCGTGCTCGCGTCCGCGGTCCGCGCGTACGTGCCGCTCGCCGACGCCCACAGCGCGTGGGCCCCGTTCGACGAGGAGGCGAGCATCTCCGACGTCGACCTCGTCGCGCACCCGCCGCCTCGCCTCTGGACGCGGCCGTCGACGACGGCGATGGGCGCGCTCGTCGAGGGCGCGGTCGTGCCGCCGCTCAAGGAGCACGACGTGCTCCTCGGCATCGCGGGGGTGAAGACCGCGGCCTTGCCGGTCGAGCAGCTCGAGCAGATGGCGTACGCCGCGCTCGAGGGCCGCGCCTCGACTCGGGCCACGGTGCTGCGCGACGGCGCGATCGTGGAGGTGGAGCTGCCCGGCGCCGACACGGCGAAGAAGGCGACCAAGGAGCGCGAGCCGCTCCCCACCGAGCAGATCCCCTACGCCGACGGCGCGGTGCTCACGATCAAGCTCGCCGAGGTCCGCGACGACCTCGGCGAGGATCTCACCGCCGCGATCAAAGCGGCGAAACGCGAGCCGCGACGGGTACTTGGCGTGGTGCTGGACCTGCGCGGCAACGGCGGCGGCTCGGCCGAGGGCGCCGTAGCCGCGGTGTCGGTGTTCCTCCCCAACGTGCCGCTCTTCCCGACGAAGCGCCGCGACGGCACCGTCGAGATCGACCGCACCCGCGAGGTCGCGCCCGAGGAGCGCTGGGACGGTCCGGTGGTGAGCCTCGTCGACGGCGCGACCGCGAGCGCCGCCGAGATGATCGCCGGGGGTCTCGGCGCCTACGGGCGCGGCGTCGTGCTCGGAGCGACGACCTTCGGCAAGGGCTGCGAGCAGGAGTACGTCGACGACGACGCGCGCGCGGGGGTCCTGCGCCTCACCACGCTCCTCTACGCGCTCCCCGACGGCTCGCCCGTGCAGCGCACCGGCCTCGAGCCTCACATCCGCTATCCGTTCACGCCCCGCGAGGAGAAGATCGAGCGCGAGGACTCGCTCGCGGCGGCGCCTCCGTCGTGGCGCGGGCCCGACGTGCGCGCGAAGGTGACGTGGACGCGCGCGATCGACTGGCCGCTCGCGGGCTCGACGCTCGGGCCGTGCAAGGACCCCGACGTTTGCAAGGCGCTGCGGCTGCTCGGCGGTCCGCCCCACCGCTCGCCGTCCGCCAAGCACTGACGCCCCATGCGGCGCCGGCTCGGACAGATGGCGCGCTTCGCGGGGGCGCTCGTGGGCGTCGCCCTCACGGGCTGGATCGCGCTGAAGTCCGACCGCGCCGTCCTCGCCGAGAGCGCGCGCGCGGCGCTGCCCGTGCTCCCGATCGGGGTGCTCCTCGAGCTCGTGAAGATCGGCTGCGAGGCGGTGGCCACGCGACGCGCGCTCGGCGCCGCGGGTCGGCGCATCCCGTGGCGCGCGCTCTACTCCACCCACGTGGTGAGCACCGCGGTGGGCACGGTGTTGCCCCTGCCGCGCCCGGCGTCGGAGGCGACCAAGGCGTCGCTCCTCTTGCCGTGGGTCGCGCTCGCCGAGAGCACGTCGTCGGGCGCGACGATGCAGGCGGCGACGTTCGTGTGCATGGGCACGATGAGCCTCGTGTGCGCGGCCGCCCTCGAGGGGACGATGCGGCTCGCGCTGCTCGGCAACGCCGTGTTCCTGCTCACGCTCGGGGTGGGCATCCGAGCGCTCATCCGATCGCGCAAGATCGCCGACTTCCTCGCGCGGCGCTTCCCCGCGCGGGCCGAGTCGATCGAGCGCTTCCACGCGACGAGCACGACCGGCCACCTCGTCCCTTGGGCGCCGTCGGCGGCGCTGATCGTCGGGGTGTGCTTCCAGATCGTCGAGGTCACGATCGTCGCGTGGGCGGTCGGCGTGACGCCGCGCGTGCGGGGTTCGCTCGCGGCGTTCGGGATCCATTTGCTCACCGCGTCGGCGGCCGTGCTCGTCCCGGGGCAGCTCGGGGCGCGCGAAGCGGCGTTCTCCTATTCGGCGGAGATCCTCGGCACCAGCCCGACGCGGGCGGCGGCGATCGCGCTCTTCTGGCACCTCTCGCAGCTCGTCGTGTCTGGGCTCGGGTTCGCGGTGCTGGCCCTCGGGCCGCGCGGGGGGGCGCCGGTCACGAGCGCGGGCGGGGCCACCGCACCGGACGCGGAGGCCCCCGACAAACCCGAGCGATCACCCAGTGTTGAGTCCGATCGTTAGCATGCTATCGATTCGCGGTCCGATCCCGCTCCTCCGAAACTAGGCAGCTTGCTGCCCAATTTTCGGCGCGCTCCCGGTGGGGTGGCCGTCCGATCGGTCAGCGGCGGCGCGAGGGGGCGCGCGGGGTGCAACCGTAGTCGGCGACCCACCCGTCCCTGGTGACCGCGAACGGGGTGATCGTCTTCACGAAGCTCCACGAGCCGCCGGCGGGGCGGGTGTAGACGCGGACGTCGTAGCTCGCCTCCGGCATCTCGACCGCGTTGTTCGCTTGGCCGACGGCGACGACGTGCTCCTGGACCTTCTGGCCGCCGGCCAGGAACTCGAACTTGATCTCGGTCTGGTCTTTGGCGCCGCACTTGTCGGTCGTGTTCCACACCTTGCCGACGAACTTGCGGACGGGAGCGGCGGCGGGGGCGGGCGCCGGGCCCGCCTCCGCGGTGTACTTGAACGTCGCGAGCGTCTGCTGGTGAGCCTTCACCTCGAGCTTGCCCGACCAGGCCTTGCCGTCGGGGGCGGTGACGGTGACGGGGACGTAGGCGTCGGCGTGCGGGAGGTTGACCACCATGGGGATGGTGTCCTCGTGCGGCTTGCCGTCGACCATCACCGAGACCTTGAAGCCCGCCGGCTCCGCGATCTTCAGCGACGTCGTCGCGGTGTGGGTGAACGTCGTGTTCTGGGTCCACGCGGCGAGCCCCTCCGAGGGGACGAAGACGGCGAGGCCGAGGACGGCGGCGAACGAGAGGGCGCGGAGGTTCATGGCGCTCACCTCACTTCTTCGGGACGCACGCGGTGTAGGGGGCGAGGTTGCACTCCCAGCCGCTCTCCGGGCAGTCGGCGGCCTTCGTGCACTGCCTCGTGCAGAAGCCGCGCTCGACGCCGTCGTTGCCCTTGAAGCGGAGGCACTTGCCGTCGGCGCACTCCTCGGCCTTGGTGCAGTCGTCGCCGAGCTTCTTGCTTCCGCCGCCGCCGGAGCTGCCGGAGCTGCCCGAGCTCGAGGAGGAGGAGGAGGAGGACGACGACGACGACGAGCTCGTCTTGTTGCAGTCGTCGGCGAGGAGCCCGAGGCTCTGGAACTCCGGATCGCCGGACGAGCTCGACGCGCCGCTCGAGGAGCCGCCGCTCGAGGAGCCGCCGCTCGAGGAGCCACCGCTCGAGGAGCCGCCGCGCGAGGAGCCGCCGCTCGAGGAGCCCGACGCTCCGCTCGAGGAGCCCGACGCTCCGCTCGAGGAGCCGCCGCTCGAGGAGGACGAGCTGGTGGGGCAGCCGTTGCCGCCGGACGACGAGCTCGAGGAGCTCGAACCACAAGCGACGGCGAAGGCGACGAAGGCAGCGGCGGCGACGTACGAGAATCTCATCGGATGTGTCTCCCTGAAGAAGTGGTCGGCGTGAGCCGACTCGGTGGCGCGTAGACGCAGCCCCTCGGCCGATGTCGCGTCGAAATCGACGCGGGCCGCTCACTTTTCAGGCAAACACATGATTTCGCAGGTGATTACTCCGCGAAGAGGCCCCGGCTCCGGGCGTCCTCGAAGGCGCGGCGGAGGTCGCCGTAGTTGCCCTCGACGCGCGTGCGGAACTCGTCGGCCCCGAACACGACGTGGATGTTGTCGCGCATGCCGGGCGCGCTCGCAGCGCCGACGAGCGCTTGCTCGATGCGGGTGATGGTCGGGCCGTCGAGGTCCGCGCTCGCGCACACGACGTCGGAGGGGACCTCGCCGAAGCGCTCGACGATCGCGACCTTCGCGCCGACGATGCGACGCCATCCCCCCGTCTTCGGCGTGCCGTCCTTGGCGAAGCGCGCGAAGGTCCCGCCGACGTCGGCGCGGCCGTCGAGGACGGACTTCACGACCTCGGTGTGGGAGCCGGCGAAGGTCTCGAAGCGGAAGAGGGAGCGCGGATCGAGGCCCTGCGCGTCGAGCTTGAGGCGCGGCACGACGAAGCCGGCGGCGCTCCAGCGGTCGACCCACGCCGCCCGGAGGCCCGCGAGCTTGGCTCCGCCCTCGATCGACGAGCCCTCGGCGGCGACGAGCACCGACTCGTAGCTGTCGTCACCGCCGCGGCGCGCGCTGGCGATGGGGATGGTCGAGCGCGGCGGCGCCTGGATGTGCACGAGCGGCGGCAGCCACGCGATCGACAGCTCTCGCTTCTCGACCGCGGCCGACAGCGCCTCGTAGCCGTCGAGGGAGCGCGCGGTCACCTCCTGGCCGATCGACTCGCCGAGGTAGCGGACGAACGCGTCGAGCGCGGCGCGCATCGCCTCGGTGTCTTCTTGCTGGATCAGGCCGAAGGTGAGCATTTCGGTCATTTTGCAGGATGCAGGAGGTCGATTCCAAGCTTGATGACGAGGGCGGACACGACGACGATGACCGCGACGCGCACCAGGCGGTCGCCGACCCGGAGGGCGAGCCGCGCTCCGACCGCGGCGCCGAGGGCGTTCGCCGCGGCCATCACGAGCGCGATCTTCCACACGATCGCCCCCTGCCACGCGAAGATCGCGAACGCCGCGACGTTGGACGCGAGGTTTCCGATCTTCGCGTTGCCCGACGCCCGCATGGGCGGATCGTCGAAGATCAGCACGTGGGCGGCGATGAGCATCGAGCCCGTCCCCGGGCCGAAGAAGCCGTCGTAGGCGCCGACGGCGAAGGCGACGACCGCGAAGACGAGCATCGGTCGCGAGAGGTCGCGCACGCCGAGCTTGAGGAACACCGCCTTGGGCACCATCACGATGACCGCGGCGAGCACGAGCAAGACGATCACGAGCGGGCGGAGCGGCTCCGGGCGCAGCGCCATCAAGAGGAGCGCGCCGCCGAACGAGCCCGCGAGCCCGAGGCCGAACGCGAGCGGAGCGCGCCGGCGGTCGACGGCGCCCTTGCGCCAGAACTGCACGCTCGACGACACCGCGCCGAACACCGCCTGGCCCTTGTTGGTCGCGAGGGCGATGCGCGGATCGAGCCCCGCCGCGAGGAGCGCGGGCACGGTGACGAGGCCGCCGCCGCCGGCGATGGCGTCGACGAGCCCCGCGAAGAACGCGGCGAGCGCGAGGAGCGCGAGCACCCCCTCGCCCACGGGCGCCGTCACTCGCCGAGCGCGGCCGCCGCGCCGATCTCGGCGGGCGCCGACGCCGACCCGATCTCGGCGGGCGCGTCCGCCGCGCCCGCGCTCTTCGGCGGAGCGGGCGGGAAGGCGGCGCGGAGGGCCGGGAGATCCGCGGGGCTCACGATCGATCCGTCGGGCGCGACCCAGCCGAGGCCCACGCGGACGACGCGCGCGGGGACGTCGGCCGCGCGGGCGCCGAGCACCGCCTCGAGCACCTCGCTCGACTTCACCGAGCCCGAGCCGCGCACGTCGACGTCGAAGCCGAGGGTGACGAAGTCGCCGACCAGCCCGGCGCGCGCGATCGCGCTCCGCGAGGCGTCGTCGTCCACGTCGATGCGACGCACGAAGGCGCGGACGTCGACCCACTTCCCGAGCCCGTCGATGCGGCGCATCAGCTTCTTCTCGGTCGCCGCCCGGAACGCGGCGGTGAGCTCCGCGAGCTCGGTCGCCGCCACCGCGACGCGCGGGATCGCGATCGCGTACGACGCGGACGAGATGACCTTGGCGAGGCCGGGATCGCCGTCGCCGAGGCGCGCGCCGCGCTCGAAGACGAGCCCCTCGGGCGAGCCCTCGGTGAGGCGCGCGAGCCACTCGTCGGGCTCGACGTCCACCGTGAGCTTCACGTCGAGGGCCTCGCCGAGGCTCATCACCCCGAGCGAGAGCGCGGGGCCGAAGGTGAGGTCGGGCTTGGGGTGGTAGCCCGACGAGTAGAACATGGTGAGGTCCTGCCGCCGGAACGCGCGCGGCAGGGCGCGGATGAGATCGAGGTGCGAGAGCAGGCTCGCGCGCCCGATCTTCGCGTACACGAAGCGGTACCGGCGCGGATCGCCCTGCACCCGGCGCGGCGGCGGCCCCTTCTTCTTGTCGGGCGGCGGCGGCGGCGGCAGCGGCTTGGGCGCGCGCGGCGCCTCGGCGCCGAGCTTCCGCAGGTAGACCAGGCGCTCCTGGCGCATCGCCGACAGATCGCAGGCGACGCCGCAGTCGTAGCAGACGAGCTTCTTGTGATCGGTGGTCGCGTCGGCGAGGTTCGTGTGGTGGACGAAGGCGCCGGCCGCCTTGCCGCACGGCGGGCTGAGCCGGCTCGAGAGCGCCTTGCGGTACTCGCGGAGAAGGAAGCCCTCCTCGAGGCCGACGTCCACGTGGTCCCACGGCAGGCGCGCGGTGACGGGGATCGTGCCGAGGTAAGCGCCCGGATCCACGCCGATTTCGGCGAAGGCGCGCTCCCACGCGTCCATGCGCAGGCGGTCCTCCCACGAGTCGAAGCGCGCGCCGAGCTCGTAGGCGCGCTCGAGCACCCGCCCGAGCTTGCGATCGCCGCGGGCGAAGACGCCCTCGAGCCACGACGTCTCGCTGTCGTGCATGCGGAGGTCGACCTTCGCGCGCTTGGCCTCGTCGCGGAGCCAGCCCTGCTTGGTGCGGACGTCGGCGGGCGCGTCCATCGCGCACCACTGGAACGGCGTGTGCGGCTTGGGCACGTGCGTCGACACGCTCACCGTCACCGCCGGCGGCCCCATGCCGCGGACCTTCTTCACCCGCCGCCCGACCTCGCGGGCGCGGCCGCCGACCTTGGCGATCTCGCGCACGTCGCTCTCTTCTTCGGTCGGCAGGCCGATCATGAAGTAGAGCTTCATCGCGTTCCACTCGCGCGAGAAGATGCGCTCGGCGGTGATCATGAGCTGCTCTTCGGTGACGTTCTTGTTCACCACGTCGCGCATGCGCTGGCTGCCGGCCTCGGGGGCGAAGGTGACGCCGGAGGCGCGCACCCGCTGCATGTCCTCGAGCACCGTCTCCGCGAGGCCGTAGGCCCGCAGCGAGGAGACGCCGAGCGAGACGCCCTCGGGCGCGAGGCGCTCGGTGACCTTCTGCACGAGCGGCGCGATGCACGAGTAGTCGGCGGTCGAGAGCGAGGTGAGGCTCGCCTCGTCGTAGCCCGACTTCTTCACCGCCTGGGTGAGCGTCTCGACGATCGCCTCCGGGTCGCGCTCGCGCACCGGGCGGTAGATCATGCCCGCCTGGCAGAATCGGCAGCCCTCGGTGCAGCCGCGGGCGATCTCGATCGACATGCGGTCGAAGATCGCCTCCGGCCCCCCGACCGGGCTATCATCCGGAAACGGATAGTCGTCGAGGTTCGCCACCAGCGAGCGCTGGATCGGCATCGGCAAGCCCGCCGGCACCTCGCGCGACACGACCTCGAGCCCCGTCTGCGGCTCGATCTCGGTGGCGTAGAGGGAGGGGACGTAGACGCCCCGGAGGCGCGCGACGCGGGCGAGGCGCTCTTTGCGCGGCAGGCCCTCGGCCTTGGCGCGGGTCCAGGTGAGCGCGAGCTCGGTGGCGCGCTCTTCGCCGTCGCCGATCACGAAGGCGTCGACGAACGCCGCGAGCGGCTCGGGGTGGGTGGCGGTGGGGCCGCCCGCGACCACGAGCGGATCGTCCTCGCCGCGGGCGTCGCTCCGGAGGGGCACGCCGCCGAGGTCGAGCATCAAGAGGACGTTCGTGTACGTGAGCTCGAACTGGAGCGAGAAGCCCACGACGTCGAAGTCGCGGAGCGGCCGCGCGTTCTCGAGCGACAGGAGCGGCAGGCCGCGGGCGCGGAGCTCGGCCTCCATGTCGGACCACGGCGCGTAGGCGCGCTCCGCGAGCGTGCGCGGGTCGTCGTTCAGGATCTTGTAGAGGATCTTGAAGCCGAGGTGGCTCATCCCGATGTCGTAGAGATCGGGGAACGCGAGGCACACCCGCGCGAGGACGGTGCTCCAGTCTTTGACGCGCGCGCCGAACTCGCCGCCGACGTAGCGGGCGGGCTTCTGCACCTTGTGGAGGAAGGAGGTGTACGGGTGCTCGGTCACGACTGCGGAAGACATGAGTTTCGCATGCTTAGCACTACTCCGCGGGTCTTCCATAGGCGCACGGGCTCCCGTGCGCGCGGGTCCGTGGGTGTCGCCCGAACGACCGACATCGGCAGCGCAGATCCCACACAACAACGCCCGCGCGCAGCCGAGGGGGGAGAGGCATGGCGCTCCTCGACCTCGCCCCCGACCTGATCGGCGTCCTCGACGCGCGGCTGGAGGGGCTGGTCGACGCCGCCGTGGACGAGCTCGGCGCTCGCGCGGGGCTCTTGCCGCGCGAACGCGCCGTGGCGCGCCTCCTCGCCCACGGGCGGCGCGGCGGCGAGATCTGCGCCGAGCTCCGCATCGCGCGCGAGACCTACAAGACCCACTCCCGGCGCGTCTACGCCAAGACGGGCACCGACGACGCCGAGCACTGGCGCGCCCTGGTGCACCTCACCGTCGCTCGCTGGCTGCTGGCCCAAGCCGCGCCGCCGGCGGGTGGGCCGCGGTGACGCGCGCGAGAGGAGGCGAAATCCCGCGGAGTCAGCGGCGAAAGCGGTAGACCCAGCCCTGGCCGTACACGCCGTGGAATGGGTCGGCGAGGCCGTCGAGGTCGACGGCATAGACCCACGGTCCGTCGACGGCGAGGTGCGGGCCGTGGGGGAAGGACTGGAGCGTGCTCCGCAGCCACCCGAGCGACGCCGACGCGCCGCTCGGCACCCCGACGCGCACGAGGTCCTGGCCCCGCGACGACGGGGCGACGGCGTACATGCCGTCGGCGGCAACCGCCACGTGGTGGAGCGCGGTGCCGATGCCTCGCTCCTGCCCGCCCGGCTTCGCGAGATCGAGCAGGGTCAGCGTGCCCTGGGTCGAGTTGATGCGGACGAACGAGTCGCCGAACGCCCACGCGCTCCCGAACACCGAATCCTTGAGCGGATAGCCCGCTCCCGACAGATCTCCGGGGATCCCGAGCGACACGAGCGCGCCGGTCGCCAGGTCGACCCGCGAGAGCTCCCACTTCGGGCCGCGCACCGGGTCGACGTTCCACATCACGAGGGCGCTCCGCGCCTCGGGGGCGAGGAGCATCGTCACGTTCGAGAGCGCGTGCTCGGGGCCGATCGGCTCGCCGGTCGCGGTCGACAGCCCGCGCACCGTGAACGAAGTCTCTGCCTGCAGAAACACGATCGTGTCCCGCGCGACGCTCGGGACCATGTAGGTGAAGAGCCCGGTCTCGATGGGCTTCGGCGCCCAAGGCTCCACCGGCGAGACGAACGCGCGCCCGCTGCGGTCCGCGTAGTAGATCTTGCCACCGTACGCGACGAGGTTCTCGACCGAGCTCGGCTCCCCCGAGCCCGCCGGCTCGGCGAGCGTCGCGCGGAGCTCGAGCCCCGAGCCCCCGTCGAGCCTCGCCGCGTACAGGCCGAGCGGCCCCCGGTCGCGCTGCGGGCGCCCGAGGAGGAACATCCAGTCGCCCGACACCTGGAACGCCGAGAACGAGCCCGAGAGGCCCTTGCGCACCACCTCACCATCCGGCAGCGGATAGGCCTCCAGCATCAAGCACGCTTGCCCCTTCAGGCAGACGTACCCGGGCTTGCAGCTCCCGCCCGCACCGCAAGGCTCCCAGCACGCTTCCTGCGCGCACACGAGGCCCCCGCTGCAGGGGCACGAGCTCGCGACCCGACCGCCTCCGCCCGGAGCGCCAAGCTCACCGGACGCCCCGCCCCCGCACGCGAAGAGCGCGAGCACGGCGGAGGGCGCTGCCAGGGTCCGTATCATGCGCGATCGCACGCGCGGAGGGCGCATCAATCGTGGCTCATCGCGTACGGTCCCCACTCGAACTGCCAAGGCTCCACGTCTTCGAGCGACTGGCCCCACTTCCGGATTGCTGCCAAGAATGGCTGCAAGTATCGACAGCTCGCCGTTTCATTCATCGCGTGGGGCCTTGGTGACGTACAGCCTGGCCGCCTCGGACAGGACGTCCGTGCCGGCTGCTCGAGGGAGCGACCGCCCACGCGGCACCCAGGGGGTCACGCTGTCGAGCGACCTCCCCTTGGTCCTGAGGAACTCCTCGAAGAGCTTGAAGAACGTGTGGGTGTTCTTCAGGCTTGGATCCACCTCCCGGATCAAACCTGGCCAACGCAGTCGATCCCCCTTCCAGTTTGCGCGTTCCGTCATCCAGAATTCGAACTCCACCAACAAGACCGCGTCCTCGAGAGCCATTCCAACGAAGCCCACATCGGCTCGTCCTTGCTCGTATCCCGTCATGTACAGGTACAGTGTTTCCACCTCCTCAGCGCCAAGGTACATCCCAGGGCGGGTTCGGATGCGGGCGAGAAATGGCAATAGCCAAGGACGACTTTCGTTCGTTTCTTCGAATGACATAGTGCGCCTCAGAATGGTGTTTCAACTTTGCGTGCGATACCGGTTTCAAAGAATTGCCGACCGCCCAAGTCCTTGACGAAGTCATCATATGGGATTCCCGTTGGCCGCATGTTGTCAAATACTATTCCATCCACAAGAATCGCCGAGTGCCCGATTCCCGGCTGTGCAAGTGTCCCAGAGCTGTCCGAGTACACGGTGATGTTGTTGCCCACATGGATATCCAGCCGCGTTCCGTGGACACCCGCCGCCTGAAGCCGGGCCTGCAGTTCGTTCGCAAACTGCTTGCACATGAAGCGCTCCGTCCACTGCGCGGGGACCTGACGGGCCAGCGCTTTCGCCCTGGCTGCGTCCGACATCGCTGGCTTGTTGTGAACCAGCACTCTCGTGGCGCCGACCGCGTAGGTGTGGGTGCGCTCGACCTGGAGGTTGTAGACGGGGAGGCTCAGCTCGAAGGTGCGGATCCGGCGGATCGGCGTTGGGCCTTGCGCGCTCAGCACCTCGTCGCCGACTCGCACGTCTTCGACCGCGACCCACCTCCCAGTCGCTGCGCACGCGAGCGCGTCCGAGCCGATGTCATGGGGCCGCGGGCGAGAATGCAGGTCCGCACCGGAGGTTAGACAAACCGGATGATTCCCGGTCGCGCGGAGCTCGACACCGTCGATCGCGAGGGCATAGAGGGTGCCTTCGTGCTCGTGCACCAATGCAGCGGTGACGGTCATCCATCGCCACGAATGAGCCTCGGAATCAAACGACCATACTTCCTCCCCGATCTTGATCTCGGAGATCGGCCGCGCCCCCTCGTGGGTCGCGACTTCAGTGTCGGCAGTGAAGCACCCCGCCCCTGTCTTCATCGCGTCGGCCACGACCTCCCCGGCTTGGAGGGCGGCACCAGCCCCCTCGAGGGCCGGCCCTGCGAGGCCGGGCACGACGCTCGCCGCGATGCCCAGTCGCAAGTAGAGGTTCGCAATCAGGAAGTCGCGCGCAACGCGCGTCGCGACGCGCCCCACGCCCCCGCCTGGCCCTGTGGGACTGTTGGCGCCCGGGTCCGGGCCCTCCCGAAGGCGATACTCCGGAGGAGTCTGGGGTTCGGGCAGAGGAGTTGGCACGGGGGGCTCCGGCTCCGTCGTGCCCCCATCGGTGAAGACCTCCGGGGACTTGGGCGGGATCGCCGGGCCGGTGCCACCGGATGCACACTGCGGTCCCGGCAGCGAGGCGCAGGCGTCGTCGGGGACCATCGGACCCGCCACCGGTACCCCTTCGGCCGGCTTTACTTCCACTTCGTCGTCGAGCCCGAACGGGTCGACCGCAGTCGAGACCCTGCCTCGAACGTACGCGTACGGATTGGGGTCCGCGCCGAGGTTGTGGATGGTGAGGGGATCGGGGCTCGCCCAGCGGCCGAGCCTGGTGTGGAAGTACCGCGCGCCGAAGTAGGTGAGGCCCACCTCGAAGTCGTCCTCCTTGCCGGTGAAGCGGTAGGCCTCGCGCTGGGACTTCCAGCGCGCCGGGCGGTAGTCGCTCTCGACCTCGCCGTAGGCCTGGTGCGTGATCTTCTCGACGACCTCGCCCGAGTCCCTGTCGAGCACGAAGGCCGCCGAGCCCAGGTGATCCGACATGGTGA
>JAEUKG010000667.1 GCA_016794325.1 Myxococcales bacterium
GTGTTTTCGCCGAACTTCACGGTCTGATCGGTCGTGTTGTTCCACGCGCAGCGCGTCTTGATGACGTCGCCTTTCTCCACCGTGGCGTCGATCGGATACCAGTACTGCGTGTTGAAGTCCCACTTGGGCGCAGCGCCGAGGTCGACGCCCGCGCCGGCGCCGCCCTTGTAGAGCTTGGTCTCGATCGACGTCCCGAGTCCGTGCATGTGCGGCATCGCGGCGAAGAGCTTCTTGCCCGCGAGCGCGTCGATGACCTGCGGACGCGTCGAGCACGTCTTGTCGAGCGTGCCGTGGGCGGGGATGTTGATGTCGATCGTGCCGAACGCGGCGACGTCGGCCTCGTATTGCCGGGGCGCGCCCGTGCACAGGTCCATGCCCGAGGTGTCGGTCTCGCCCGCCAGCCCCTGCGCGTTGTTGTAGTGGACCTGGATCACGTAGTGCGCCGTCTGCCCCTTCTTCAGGGGGAAGCCGGCCTCCGCGGGCAGGTTCATGTTCTTGCCGCCGGGGGCCCAGCCGTACATGAGGCGCCAGCCGGCGCCGCCGCCCGCCGAGCACTTCTGGGGCGTGGTCGGGTACGTCGAGTCGACCGCGAAGACGAGGATGTGGTGGACGATCTTGGCGTTCTGCACGCGGGGCGCGATCGCGATGACGTGTTTGTCCTCGGCGGCGACGACGTCCTGCCCGTAGCAGACGTATTCGTTGCCGGCGTTCTGCGGCATCGCGTACGGGCTCGCGGGCGTGAGCGAGATGTCGGGCTTGCAGTCGAGCGGCTGCACGCCGCCGTCGGGCTTCGGGGTGTTGCACGTCTCGGTCGACGACGGCGCGCCCTTGGCGATCCAGCCGTCGAGGGTCGCGAGCTCGGCGGCGCCGAGGCGCGGGTTCGGCGCCTGCGGCATCGGCGCCTGATCGTCGTGGATGCGCTTGCCGACGAGCTCGTACGCCTTCTTCGACGCGTCGCTCTTGGCGGGGCCGACGAGCGCGGCGTGGCTCGTGAGCGGCATCGGCGCGCCGAACTGCGGCGGCGCCGAGTGGCACTTCCAGCAGTGATCGGCGAGCACCTTCTCGACGTCGCAGGGCAGGCCGGTGGGGCCGCCGGAGGAGGTGCCGCCCGACGAGCCGCTGCCGCTCGCGCCGGAGGAGGCGCCCCCGTCGACGGTGGCCGGCGACTCCTCTCCGCACGAGGCAGCGAGGAGCGCCACGGCGCTCGAACAAAGGACGGCGAGCACGGCGGGGAGAGCGCGACGCATCGCGGTGAGTGTGGCCCAAAGTGAGGCTTCCCTCAATTTCGCCAGCGTCTCTTCGTCGCTTTTTCCGTCGCGGCGCGCGCGGGCGCGCGACACCCACGCGCGCCAGCGGCGCGGGAGGCCCGCGGCCGCGCGACCAGGGCCCGCCGCGCCGAGAGGATTCTCGTGCGTTGTCGCGGTGTTGCAGAGTGCGCCGCCGGGCGCGCACTCGCCCCTACCCTGGCGCCGACGGTCCCCCGCCGGTCTGGGCTACTTGTTGATGCGCTCGAGGTACTGGCCCGACGTCGTGTCGATCTTGATCCACTCGCCCTCTTTGATGAAGAGCGGGACGTTGACCGTGGCGCCGGTGACGAGCGTGGCGGGCTTGGTCGCGCCGCTCGCGGTGTCGCCCTTGATGCCGGGCTCGCTCGCGACGACCTGCATCACGACGTTGGGCGGGAGCTCGATGCCGATCGGGTTGCCGTTGAAGAGGGTGACCTCGACGCTGAGGCCCTCGTGGAGCCACTTCGTCTCGTCGGTGAGCTTGCTCTTCTCGAGGTAGATCTGGTCGCCGGTGTTGGGATCCATGAAGACGAGCGAGTCGGCCTCTTCCCACGAGTACTGCATCTTGCGATCTTCGACGTCCGCGAGGTCGACCGACTCGCCGCTCTTCCAGGTGCGCTCGACGACGTTGCCCGTCATCAGGTTGCGCACCTTGCAGCGGGTGAAGGACTGGCCCTTGCCCGGCTTGACGAACTGGTGCTCCACGATGTGGTAGGGCACTCCGTCGATCTCGATCTTCAGGCCTTTGCGGATGTCGGTGGTCGACGCCATGGGGCCCGGGGATTAGCAGCCTCGCGTGGGCGCGGCAAGCTTCGCGAGCGGCGCAGCGCCTCGGGCGCACCGCCGCCGTGCTATGCGTGCTATGCAGGCAGCCGCGATGCACGAGGTCGACGAGGAGCTCAGCGAAATCAAGCGTGAGATCATCGAGTCGCGCGGCCTCGTCATCAAGACGAACAACCTGACGAACGCCCTGTCGGCGGACATCAAGTCGATCGCGAAGCGCCAGCAGTCGTACGAGCGGCGCCTGTCGTGGAACAGCGCCGTCGCGTACCTCGTCTTCGTCGTCGTCGTCTTCGTCGCGCTCAAGCTCGCGTGGGACGCCCGCGTGGATCAGATCCGCGCCGAGACCCAGAGCCACGCCCAAGACAACGAGCGCCTCCGCAAGGAGGTGAAAGAGGCCCAGAAGCGCGACGAGGACCGCGCCCGCGCCGAGATCCGGGCGGCGCAGTTCTACGACCTCGTGCGCCAGGGCAAGAAGAACGAGCTCGTCGATCAGTGGGAGGCGGTCCGCAAGGAGCCGCTCAGCAAGGCCGAGGCAGCGGCGTTCGCCGACGCCGTCGAGAGGGCGAAGAACGAGCTCGCGGCCCAGCTCTACCAGCAGGGCCTCGAGAAGGCGCGCCTCCAGCGCTGGCAAGAGGCCGCGGGCTTGCTCGAGGAGTCGCTCAAGTACAAGGAGGACTCGGCGATCTCGCCGAGCGTGCGCCTGCGCCTCGCGGAGTCGTACCGCCACCTCGGCAAGTGCAAGGAGGCGCTCGTGTTCTTGCCGCAGCTCGCCGAGAGCACGGTGGACCGCGAGGTCCAGGACGACGCCCTCTACGTGCTCGCCCACTGCCAGACCGACACCCAGGCGTGGAACGACGCCAAGAACACCTGGAAGACGCTCCTCCGGCGCTTCCCGGACTCGCACTTCGCGGCCGAGGCCAAGCTGGAGCTCGCCCAGCTCCAGCTCGCCCATTGACGCACCGCGAGGGGCCCGGCCGCCGTTTCCAGGCGATTTCGGGCGTTCGGCGGAGTGCGCAATCGTTTTCGCAGGTTAGAAGCGGTTGCGCCCGATGACTTTGTGTGTCAATTGGGCCCCGCGTTGCGGGGCGATGCGCCGCTCCGCTGTTCGGAAGGAAACAAGCACCATGAACCTGCACGACTACGTGATTTTCCGGGATGCCTCGCTCGCCGCCAAATACGCCAGCGGCAAGATCCCGATGACGACCCTCTTCGAGAACTACCTCGACGGGCTCATCGACATCCCGGACATGGATGCGTTCCTCGACGCCCGCGACCAGCTCGTCGAGAACACGTTCACGCACCACCACGTGCAGTTCTTCTTCACGCGCTTCATCCCCGAGGTCGCGGTGCACACGAAGTCGCAGGACGAGCGCATCGTCCGCGAGCACTACGATCGCGGCAACGACTTCTTCGAGGCCTTCCTCGGCGACCGGATGGTCTACACCTCCGGCATCTTCCTGAACGGCAACTCGTCGCTCGAGCAGGCGCAGGACGACAAGATCGACCTCGTCATGCGCAAGCTGCAGCTCCAGAAGGGCGACAAGCTCCTCGACATCGGCTGCGGCTGGGGCACCCTCGCGATGCGCGCCGCCAAGGTGTGGGGCGCCGACGCGACCGGCGTGACCATCAGCAAGAACCAGACGGCGTTCGGCAACGGCCGCATCGAGGCCGCCGGCGTCCGCGACCGCGCGCGCATCCTCTGCCTCGACTACCGCGAGATCCCGAACGAGCGCTTCAAGCGCATCTCGAGCCTCGAGATGGTCGAGCACGTCGGCGTGAAGAACCTGCCGAGCTTCTGCAAGCAGGTCTACGACCTCCTCGAGGACGACGGCACCTTCCTCCTCCAGTGGACGGGCCTCCGCCGCGGCGGGCCGACCGGCAAGCCGGTCATCGGCCTCCGCCCCGAGGACGTGATCTGGGGCCTCTTCATGAGCAAGTACATCTTCCCGGGCGCCGACGCGTCGCTGCCGCTCAGCGACATGTGCAAGGCCCTCGAGAAGGCGGGCTTCGAGATCCAGTCGGCCGAGAACGTGTCGATGCACTACGCGTACACGATCCAAGCCTGGCACAAGAACTGGCAGGCGAACCGCGAGGCCGTCCTCAAGGCCTACGGCGAGCGCTGGTACCGCCTCTGGCACATCTTCCTCGGCTGGTCGTGGCGCATCGGCTTCAACGGCAGCGCCGCGTGCTTCCAGGTCGTCGCGAACAAGAACATCGACAAGTTCGACCGCCGCGTGTTCATGGGCCGCACCGCCCTCGGCATCGAGGCGGCCAAGCCCTTCGTCCCGACCATCAAGGCCCCCCCGATGGCGGCCCGCACCGCGCAGCCGGTCGGCGACGCGGAGTGAGCTGAGCGCAGCTTCGACGTGACGGAGGCGCGGGCCGCGAGGTCCGCGCCTCTCGTCATTTCTCGCGCCCGCGGCGGGGACGCGACCTCAGGCGACGAGGCTCTTGTACGCCGCCGCGACCTCGGCGAAGCGCGCCCCGAGGGCGCGCCGCTCCTCGTCCGTCGCGAGCGGGTGGAGATCGGGG
>JAEUKG010000673.1 GCA_016794325.1 Myxococcales bacterium
CGGCGAGGAGCTCGCCCTGCGCGCGCGCCGGCTCTTGCTCGAGGCCGACGAGATCGAGCGCGCGGCCCGGCGGATCGGCGATCCGCTGTCGGGGACGCTCCACCTCGGCGTCATCCCGACCATCTCTCCGTACCTCCTGCCGAGCGTGACGCCCGCGATCCGACGCGCGCTCCCGCGGCTCCGGATCGCGTGGCTGGAGGACAAGACCGCGGTGCTGGTCGCCAAGCTGCGGCAAGGCGAGATCGACGGCGCCCTCCTGTCGCTCGAGGCCGACGTCGGCGACGTCGCGAGCGAGGTCATCGCCACCGACGCGTTCGCGGTGGTCACCCCGCCCGATCACCCGCTCGCCCAGCGGAAGGGCGCCGTCACGGAGGCCGAGCTCCGCGGGCAGGAGCTCATGCTCCTCACGGAGGGCCACTGCTTCCGCGATCAGGCGCTCGAGGCCTGCCGCGCGTCGCGGGTGCGCGAGGGCGAGCTGCGCGCGACCAGTCTATCCACGTTGGTACAGATGGTCGCCGGCGGCGACGGCATCACCCTCGTGCCCGAGCTCGCGCTCGAGGCCGAGACACGCCGCGCGGACCTCGCGGTGCGTCCGCTCGCGGCGCCGGCGGCCCACCGCACGATCGCGCTCGCGTGGCGCAAGGGCGCGGCGCTCGAGGTGGCGCTGCGCGCGACGGCCGCGACCATCCGCGCCGCCTATCCGCGGGGGGCGGGGCGCGGGCGGGCCAAGGCCTGACGGCGCGCGCGACGCGAGCCCACCGCGCGCGGATCGCCGCGATCTCGGCCGCGATCGCGATACGAAACGAGCTACCCGCGGGCGCGCGGAATCGGCACCTTCGAGGCACGAACCGCCTCGGCGGACCGGGCCTCCCCAGGCCCTCGCTCGAAGCACCTTCCACGAATACGACCTCGACCCCCGTTCGGCAACGGGAAAGGATGGCGCATGCTCGGACATCGACTGGTTGGCTCGCCCGCGGCGAGCGCGGCTCACGTCGCGATCGTCACCAACGACTGGCTCTCGGACACGTCCACCTGGGACGGGCTCCTCCCGCTCCTCGCGGCCTCGCCGGTGCGGCTGTGCCTCGCGGATCTCCGCGGCTACGGGCTCGCGCGCGATCGGGAGGGCGCGTGCACGATCGAGGAGGCCGCCGGCGACGTGCTCGAGCTCGCGGCGGCGCTCGGGTGGGAGCGCTTCGCCGTCGTCGGGCACTCGATGAGCAGCCTGATCGCGCTCCACGTCGCGCAGATCGCGCCGGAGCGCGTCACGCGCGCGGTCGTGATCGGGCCGCCGCCGCCGGCGGGGCTCGGCTACGACGACGCGACGTTCGCCGCGGTGCGCGCGCTCGCGCTCGGCGACGACGAGGCGCGTCTGCGGTTCTTGCGGGTGATCTGGAGCGATCGGCTCTCCGAGGGGTGGACGCGCTTCAAGCTCGCGGAGTGGCGACGCACCTCGCGCGCCGAGGCGGTGGCCGAATACGCGGCGCTCTTCGGGCGACGCGGCCTGCCCGAGCCCACCCGAACGATCCAGTGCCCGCTCCTCGCGGTGACCGGCGAGCACGACTCGGAGCCCATGCGGCGCGACGCGGCCGCGCGCGGTCTCGCGCCGATCGCCAGCACGCTCGGTGTGGCGGAGATCCCGGCGTGCGGCCACTATCCCATGCAGGAGACCCCGCCGTGGTTCCTCCGCGTCGTCGAGCGGTTCTTGTGCGACGACCTCGGGCGCGCGCACGCGCTTCAGCGCGAGGCGCCCGGCGCCGGCGGCGTGTAGCCGCGGTCGTTGCAGCAGAAGAGCTCGGTGCCCCGGGCCGTGCCCGGCACCGAGCAGCCGCGCGTCTCGAGGGTGAAGTTCGCCCCGACCTTGCCGGCGTGCGCGGCGCAGCGCGTCGTCTGGGCGTCGCGCATCACGACGGGCGCGGGGCGGCACATCTTGTAGTCCACGCTGAACACCTGGGCCACGCAGCCGTGCGCGCCGGTCGTGTCGAAGCGCGTCCACCGGGCCTCCTTGGGCGTCGGGGTCGGCGTCACGTCGGGCGGCGCGTGGCCGACGCCGGCGGTCTTGCAGCAGCTCACGAAGACGGCGCGCGCCTCGTCGACGGGGCACGGGCCCCGGGACGTGTCGACCTTGAAGTTGCCACCGACGGTGCCGGGGAGGCCGGCGCAGTGCACGAGCTCGGCGTCGGCGAGCACGTCGAACGCCCACCGGCACGCGCCGAAGTCGACGTGGAGGTTCTGCTTCACGCACCCCTCGGCGCCGCTGGTGTCGAACGAGGTCCAGCTCGCCGCGGGCGCGGCCGCGTCGGGGGCCGCGGTGTAGAGCTCGAGGGCCGGGGCTTCGTCGCGCAGCCGCGCGCCGCCGCACGCCGCGATCGCCGCGAGGACGACGAAACCGGCGACCACCCTCGCCCCCGCACGCCGACGACCAAGAGCCATGAGTCTGCCTCCACAGACCCCTACGGCCGATCGCCGGCGCGCGTTCAGCCCGGACCGGGCCCAGGCCGCGTTCGATCAACGTGTGAAATGCACACGAACGGGGGCGGTGCGACCGAGGGTGGGTGCGCCGTCGGGCCCGAGCGCGGGCTGGAAGGTCTGCTGGAGGGCGCACGCGCGGGCGGCGGCGCCGAAGCCCTCGCCGGGATCGGAGACCACCGCGACCGAGGCGGGGCTGCCGTCGGGGCGCACCGTCACGACCACGCTGACCCACGCCTCGTCGCGCGTCGCTCCCGACGGGAACAGCGAGGAGCAGCCCCAGTCCGCGCCCCGGAGGCGGGCGCGCGCCGAGCGATCGACCGGGGGCGCGGCGCCGCCCGCGGCCGCCGTCCCGGTCGCAGAGGCCGTGACCGAGGGCGCCGGCGCCGCCACGCTCGGGACGGCGGACCGCGAGGTGCCGTCGCGCGACGTCACGCCCCCGGCGTACACCCCGTCGCCGGTGACCATCGTGAAGTCGGCGGGGCCGTCGTCGGCGCCCTTCGCGAGGAGCACCTTGCCCGCGGTCGCGGGCGGCTCGCCCGCCGACGCCGCGCGCGGCGGCCCCGAGGGGCGGGGCGACGGCGCGGTCGCCGCCGCGGGCGCGACCGGCGCGGGCGTGGGCGCGGGGGCGGCGACCGCCGGTCGCGGCTTGGGCCGCGGGAGTGACTCGACCTCGATGGTGCGACGCGGCGCGGCCGGCGCTGGGACGCGGTCGCGCGCCGCCGCCCACGCGACGGCCACGTGCGCGAGCACCGACACCGCGAGGCCCACGCCGCGGGCCCAGCGGAGCGCGCCCAGGGTCGACCCCGAGGTCACCGGCGGCGCGGTGAGCGCGAGCTCGGTCACGGCGCCCCCCGCTTGTCGTCCTCGACGCCGAAGGCGATGCGCGAGACGCCCGCGCCCTTCACCCGGTCCATCACCCTTACGACGTCTCGGTGCGGCACCCGGCCGTCGGCGTCGATGACGACCCGGAGCTCGGGGCTCTTGGCGAGCGCGGCCTCGGCGAGCGCGCTCACCTCGTCGACGCTCGAGGGCTTGCCGTTGACCGCCACCCGACCGTCGGCGGCGAGCTCCACCGCGAGCACGAGCTGCTGCTCGCTGCCCGAGGCCGCCTTCGGCAGGTCCATCGGGAGCGTCTGGCCCGCGATGAGCTTCGCGGTGACCATGAAGACGACGAGGAGCACGAGCACCACGTCGACGAGCGGCGTGACGTTGATGTCGCTGACGACGTCACTCTCCGACTGCGTGCTGATCCCCATGGGACCCTCCTTCGAGGTAGGCGAGGAGCTCGCGCGACAGGACCTCGGCGCCGCCGAGCGACGCCTTCGCGCGGCGCGAGAAGAAGTTGAACGCGATGACGGCGGGCACCGCGACGCCGATGCCGACCGCGGTCGCCACGAGGGCCTCGCCGATGCTCGCCATGACGACGCCCGCCGACGCCGCGCCGACGCCGCCTTGCTTGCCGAGGGCGTCGAAGGCGCCGACGATGCCCACCACCGTGCCGAAGAGCCCGATGAAGGGGGAGTTCGAGCCGAGGGTCGCGAGGACGCCAAGCCCTTGATCGAGCTTGGTTTTTTGGTTCGCGAGCTCGGCGCCCATCGCCTCCTCGGCCTCCTTGGGCGTCGGCCGCGCGCCGCCGCGGACGCTCATCCCGCGCAAAACGACCTGCGCCGCCGGGTGCGGCGACTGCGCCATCGCGCGGCGCGCGGCCTCGAGCCCGCCGGCGCGGAAGGCCTGCCCGAGCGCGGCCCGGAGCGCGTCGACGCTGCCGCGCGCGCGGAAGAACGCGACGGCGCGCTCCACGATGATCGCGAGCGACACGACCGACAGACCGAAGAGCAACCAGAGGACCGCCTGGGCTCCGGTGTGGACCATCACGTTCTTCGTACTCTCCACGAGATTCACGGGGACCTCCTTCACTCGACGACGACGTCGAAGCTCTTCCACGCGACCCCGCCGCGGTTGTCGTAGACGACCGCGAAGAGCCGCACCTCGCCCGGCGTGGCGCGCCAGGTCGTGTATTTGCCGAAGGGCTCGCGCGCCCGCGCCCCGAGCACGTCGTACAGCACCGCCGTGCCGCGGACGAACCGGCCTTCGGTCGCGTACAGCTTCGCGAACACGACCTCGCGCTGCAGCGACGAGCTCGTCGCGGTGGCGACGGGGTCGACCTCCGAGGCCTCGGCGCCGACCTGCGGCTCGAGCTCGTGGATCGGGCAGTCGGCCTCCTTCTCGGCGTCGCACCGCGGGAGCACGCGCGCGCACGTGCCGCCGCGGGTGCAGCGGGCGCCGGGCTCGCAGTCGGGCGTCGCCTTGCACGCCCGGGTCGCGACGGGGATCCGGTCGAACGAGAGCCCCTGCACCGCGGGGATCGCGTTGGTGAGGCCGTCGAAGACGAAGATGGGCACGTAGCCGAAGACGAAGTCGTCGGCGCCGAGCGGCGCGCCCGTCACCGGGTCGAGGCAGCGCAGGGGCACGCCGACGTCGCGGGCGCCCCGCTCGTACACCAGCGCGCCGCCGCAGACGGCGAAGAAGACGAACGCGCGGGCCGACGGCGGCGCGCCCGGCAGCGGGGGCGCGTGGCTCGTGAGCGCGTCCTGGGGGATCGTGACCGTCGCGCTCGCGCCCCGCGACAGCCCGGCGGGGAGCGGCTCGGAGCCGTCGAGGCGAGCGGTCGCTCGGCCCCCGAACGCGGCGTCGAGCGCGGCCGTGAGGCGCGGGTAGCACTGGTGGAAGAGGTCGCCCGGGGGGTTGGTGCAGCCAGGGATCCAGAGCGCGTCGAGCGCCCGCGGGATCTCGCCGTCGCGGCGCCGGGCGCGCGAGCCGTCGACCGCCGCGAGCTCCATCTTCACCGTCGCGCCCGGGGCCGCGTACGGGCGGTCGGTCGAGACCGCGATCACCCGGACCCCGTCGATCGACGACGGCGGCGCGAAGTCGGCGCCGCAGCCCACCCCGGCGGCGGCGAGGGCAACCATGCACAATGCACGTTTCATCAGAACTCTCCTCGCAGCCCGAGGCTCGGGATGATCGGCAGACCCTTCTGGTAGGTCTTCTTGCTGAAGTCGAAGTTGTAGGAGACGTCCTCGGCGTTCTGGCGGCTGTAGACGTTCTGCACGTCGAGGTAGGCCGAGAGCTTCCACGCGGTGAAGGTCCACGTCTTGTCGACGCGCGCGTCGAGCTGGTGGAACATCGGCAGCCGCTCGCTGTACGTGGGCGCGCCGCCGTTGCAGACGTACGCCGCCGACGACGCGTCGAGGGTGGCGCCGATGCCGGCGCAGGGCGTGTAGAGCGGGCCCGACACGAGGCGGAAGCGGGCGCCCACCTGCCACCCGCGGCCGATGACGTAGCTCCCGACCGCGGTGAGCACGTGCGTCTGGTCGTACTGGAAGAGGGTCTTGTCGTAGTCCGGCGAGAGCCTGCGCTCGGAGCGCGACAGCGAGTAGGCGAGCCAGCCGAAGAACTTGCCGTCGGGCTTGTAGCGGAGGAGCACCTCGGCGCCGACGACGTCGCCCGAGCCCGTGTTCTTGTACTCGTTGCCGGAGGGCGTCGGGAGCCTGCTCACGAGCTCGGTGAGCTCCTTGTAATATCCGTCCACGGATAGCTCGACCGAGCGAGTGAAGGCCTGCTCGACGCCCACGGTGTGGTGCGTCGCGCGGTTGAAGCGGAGCCCGCGCGAGCCGAACACGGCGTCGGTCTCCTGGAAGGTCGGGCGCTGGCGGAAGGTGCCGCTGCCGCCCTTGACGGTCGTGCGCACGTCGCCGGCGCGGTAGACGTCGTAGCGGGCGTTGAGCCGGACCGACGGCGCCCACTGGTCGAGGTCGTCGTCGTAGTCGACGCGGCCGCCGGGGACGACGCGCAGGCCCTTGATCGGGGTGAGCTCCGCCTCGGCGTAGGCGCCGGGCTCGAATATCTGGGCCTTGCCCTCGCGGACGAGGTAGCGGAGCGAGGTGATCGTGCCGGGGTCGGTCTCGCCGGGCCGCGGGGGCATCGGGGCGCGCACGTCGATGGTCGCCCGCGTGTAGAGGAGGTCCTCGCCGACGTTCACGGTGAGGAAGGGCGCGACCTTGAACGAAGCCTCGGCCCGCGACGACAGCGGGTTCGACCCGATGTTGATGCGGATGTTGCCCGCGTTGAACTCGGAGGTGTCGTAGCCGTACGCGACGTTGGCGCGGACCTTGAGCCAATCCGTCGGCTCGTGCCGGTAGAGCGCCTGGAGGCGCCCGAAGCCGGTGTGGAGGCCGAGCTCGCCCGCGATCGTCGGGGCGGCGTCGGGGGGCTCGTTGAGGAAGAGGCGGACGCGGTCGTCGGAGCCGAACCAGCCGAGGCGGAGCGACGCGCGCGACGACAGCGCCGTCTCCACGAACGCCTGGTAGTCGTAGTAGACGGGCGCCCGCGTCGCGCCGACGGCGCCGGTGGTCTCGAGCACGGGGCCGAGCCAGGTGTCGAGGTAGCTGCGGCGCGCGCCGACGACGAAGCTCGTCTTGGGGAGGAAGGGGACGGGGCCGGTCGCGAAGAGCCGCGCGTCGATGAGGTCGACCTGCGCGAGGCCGTGGTACTTCCCGTCGCCGGCGACGTCGCGGGTGCGGATGTCGATCGCGCCGCCGATCGCGCGGCCGTATTGGGCGCTGAAGTTCGACGGGTAGAAGTCGATCTTGTCGAGGTTCTCGGTGGGCAAGACGCTCGAGAAGCCGCCGAAGTGGTACGCGATCGGGATCGGCGTGCCGTCGACGAAGATGCGCGTGTCGTCGGGCGACGAGCCGCGCACGATGAGCTGGTTCAAGAGGCCCGGAGGGCGCGCGAGCCCGGGCAGCGACGTGATGGCGCGGAGGGCGTCGCCGTTCGTGCCTGGGACGCGCGCGAGCTCTTCGCGCGCGAGGCTGCGCCGCGTGACCTCGCGCGGTGGTGCCTCGCCGCGGACGACGACCTCGTCGATCGCGGGCGGGAAGCTCAGGCGGTAGACGACCGAGGTCTCTTGGTCGGCGGCGACGTCCTCGCGCGCGTCGAACGGCTCGGTGTCCGCGCCCTCGACGTGCACGAGCCACGCGCCGGGCTCGAGCGCGCCCGCCGTCCACGTCCCGTCGGCGCCGGTGACCACCGACACGACGCGGAGCGGATCGTCGATGCGCGTGACGCGCACGCGCGCGCCGCCGACGGGCGACGGG
>JAEUKG010000684.1 GCA_016794325.1 Myxococcales bacterium
ACGAGGAGCGCTTCGCGGCGAGCGTGGTGTGCACCGCGAAGGTGGTGGCGGTGGTGGGCATGAAGGACGACCCCGTCGCCCCCGCCTTCACCGTGCCCGAGGCGATGGCGGGGCGCGGCATCCGGATCCTGCCGGTGAACCCCAAGCTCGGCACCGTGCTCGGCGTGCGCGCCGTCGCCGCCCTCGCCGATCTCCCCGAGCGCCCGGACGTGGTGCAGGTGTTCCGACGCTCCGACGCCATCCCCGACGTCGGTCGCGAAGTCCTCGCCCTCCCCGCCGCGCTGCGCCCTGCGGTCGTGTGGCTGCAGTCGGGCATCACCCACGACGAGACGGCGCGGTCGCTCCGCGCGGCCGGGATCGCCGTGATCCAGGACCGCTGCTTCGCGGTCGACATGGCCAAGCACCGGCCACCGCCGAGCCACTGACATGCTCGTCGTCCACGCGGCCGACCTGCACGTCGACAGCGCGCTCCGGGGCCTCGCCCCCTACGACGGCGCCCCCACCGAGCGCGTGCGCGACGCCACGCGCCGGGCCACCAAGGCGCTCGTCGACGCGTGCGTCGCCGAGCGCGCCGCCCTCCTCTTGCTCGCGGGCGACGTCTTCGACGGGCAGTGGCGCGACTTCAACACCGGGCTCTTCTTCGCGTCCGAGCTCGGCCGCCTCCGCGAGGTCGGCACCCGAGTGGCGCTCGTGCGCGGCAACCACGACGCGATGAGCCAGGTCGTGAAGAACCTCCGCTGGAGCGATCACGTGCGCGAGCTCTCGGCCTCCGCGCCCGAGTCGGTGCTCTACGACGACCTCGGCGTCGTCGTCCACGGGATGAGCTTCGCTGGGCGCAGCGTCCCCGACGACCTCGCCGCGCGCTTCCCCCGCGCCGCGAGCGGCGTCGTGAACTTCGGGCTGCTCCACACGAGCATGGACGGGCGCCCGGGCCACGATCCGTACGCCCCGACCTCCCTCGGCGTCCTCGCGTCGAAGGGCTACGACTACTGGGCGCTCGGCCACGTGCACGAGCGCGAGATCCTCTCGGAGGCCCCGTGGGTGGTGTACCCCGGCAACCTCCAGGGCCGGCACGCGCGCGAGACCGGCCCCAAGGGCGCGACCTTCGTGACGGTCGACGCCGGGCGCGTCGCGTCGGTCGAGCACCGCGTCCTCGACGTGGTCCGCTGGGCCCAGATCGCGGTCGAGGCGTCCGAGGCCCGGAGCGTCGACGAGGTGCTCGACGCGGTGAGCGCCGCGATCGAGGCGGCCCTCGACGCCGCGGACGGCCGGCTCCTCTCCGCGCGCCTCGGCGTCCGCGCCGCCCCCGATCTCCTCCCTGCGCTCTTCCGCGACGAGGCGCGCTTCACCTTCGAGGTGCGCAAGGCCGCGATCGATCGCCACGGCGAGGACGTGTACGTGGAGCGCGTGTCGGTGGCGGCGCCGCCCGGGCGCGCCGCGGGGCCGGGCCCGCTCGCCGGCGACGCCACGCGCCTCGACGCCGCCGCCCTGGAGGGCCTCGCGAAGGAGCTCGAGGATCTGCGGCGGA
>JAEUKG010000717.1 GCA_016794325.1 Myxococcales bacterium
CGCGCCCAATGGAGCACGCCGCCGACCCGATGGAAACCTCGTGCAGTGACCACAAGAACTTCCGTTCGGACCCGATCGGGCACGGGCACGGGCACGGGCACGGGCACGGGAAGACCGAACCCGTTCAGGGACACGCCCTAGTGCACCGCTACTTGGCGAGGCGGAACACCCGGCCGTCGACCCGGGCGGGGGTGCCGCGGGGAGCGGTGAAGTACACCGCGCGCTCGTCGGCGCCGATGCCGTGGATCTCCGCCGTCACCAGCGTCTCCGGGAGCTCCCCGAGGCGGACGCGGTACAGCGGCCCGAAGTAGGTGCTGTAGAACACCGACGTGCCGTCGTAGGCGGTGTCGACGTAGGCGTGCTTCGGCGCGTCGACCACCGTCGAGCGCACCGACGAGTAGACGTAGATGCCCCCGCTGCCGCCGTTCACGTCGTACGTCGAGACGAGCGCGCCGCGATCGGTCGCGCGCACGTGGCTGGCGAAGGGGAGCGCGCCGACCGACACGGCGGGCCCGCCGACCGGCGTCGTCGTCACGCGGCCGCCGGCTCCGCCGTTCGCGCGGTCGGACTCGGCGACGACGAGCTCGCCGTTCGCGACCGCGAGGCCCTCGGGCTCCCGCAGGCCTCCGAGCACGAGCGTGGTCGACGCCGGGCAGCCGCCGATGTCGCAGCGCCGGAGCTCGGATCCGGAGAGGTAGTAGATCGCGTCGTCGGTGATCGCGATTTGCCGGCCGCCGATCCCGGTCGGCGCGCTGAGCACGGTCGGGGCCGCGCAGCCGGTGGTCGGGCAGCGGGCGAGCACCCGCTGCCCGCTCTGCGCCATCGAGAAGTAGAGGTTGCCGCCGCGCACCGTCAGGTGCTGGGGCTGGTCGACGCCCCCGACCACGAGCTGGCGCGACGTCGCGCAGCCCGCCTTGGCGCACCGGACGAGGTCGCTCGTCCCGCCGGTCTTGGTGGCGTAGTAGAACGAGGTCGCGTCGAGCTCGAGGGTGACGACCAGGTCGTTGGGCTCCGCGGCGGCGAGCATCACGGGCTCGCAGCGCCCGTCGACGCAAGCCCCGCCGAGGCAGTCGAGCTTCTTGGGTCCGCAGCGCGATTCCGCGTCGGGCTGGGCGACGTCGGGCTGGCCGGCGTCGGGGGTGACCGGGCCCGCCTCCGGCGTCGCGGCGTCGGGCTCGCTGCCGCCCCCGGTCAGCCCGCCGGTCCCGATGCACCCGAGGGCGCGGACGGCGAGCGCGACGAGGGGCAAGGTGAGCGCGGCGCGCGCGCGGGGGGAGGTGAGGAGCGGGGAGCGCGGCTTGTGGATGGGCACCACCTCCGAGTACGCCACGACGCGCGCGCGGAGGCAAGGTCGACGGCGTGACTTCGTGCGCCGTCTCGGGCGTCGAGGCGCTCGATTCGGCCTCGCCCGCCTTGCCCGCCTGGCCCGCCTTGCCGGGGCGCGCGTCCTGTGCAAAGGACTCGTCCCCCGAATGGTCGACCCCCGCCGAGCGTCCGCCGCGCCTTCGCCGCTCGCCAACGAGCAGGCGGGCGCTCTCCTCGCGAGCTCGCGGTGGGATCTGTCGGGCAAGCTCTCGGCGGGGCCGGCGTGGACCGCCGGGTTCTTCGCCGCCCTGGCGACCGGCCCCGAGGAGCTCGACGCCGATCAGGTGCTCGCCGACGTCCTCGACGAGCGCCGCTTCGACGACCTCGCCGACGCCGACCGCGCGCGAGCGGACCTGCTATCCCTGTACGCACTCATCAGCGGCACCCTCGAGCTCGAGCCCCAGTCCGTCGTCCCCGCCGAAGGGCACGACATCGCCGAGTTCTGCCGGGGGTACGTCCGCGGCGCCCACTGGCACCAGGGGTGGGTGGTGGGCGGCGCCGCGGCCGCGCTCGGCGGCTTCGAGTCGGCGGCGGACCCGGGGTCCGGCCCCGACGGCCTCCGCCACCGCGCGCGCGTCGGGCACTACGTCGCCGCGCTCTACGAGCACTTCCGGTCGGACCGCGGGCAAGGCTGAGGAGCCCGCGCCGCGCGGGGGCGGTCAGTCCTCCTCGTCGTCGCGCTCGCGCTTGGGTCGGTGACTCGGCCCTCCGAGCGGGCTCGGCCCGAGCACCTCGCTGAAGTCCGCGACGCTCATCGCGTCGGCGATGCGCGAGATCTCGGCGCTCGTGGCGTAGCCGCTGGCCGCGCCTCGCCTCGGCTCCGCGCGCGCGGAGTCGGCCGCGCCCGTGAGCGCGCGCAGCGCCCTCGCGTAGTCCTCCTCGGACGCGGTGTAGTAGCCGCCGCGCTTGAGCTTGGCCGCGAACCCGTCGACGTCGCCGCGCCGCGCGGCGTCGAGCGCGGGCCCGAAGCGGTCGCGGAGCAGCCCGAGGTAGTCGGCCGCGCCGTCGTCGATGGAGTCGTACGCGCGGAACCCGTCGCGGATCTCCACCGTCTTGCCGCCGAGCACCTCCTTGGTGCGCGCGACCGCCGTCTTGCCGGTGGGGCCGGCGCCCTTGATGCCGCCGAAGTTGTAGTTGTACATCGACGTGCCGCTGCCGGTCTCGAGCGACACCTGCGCGGTGAGGACGTCGAGCGCCTGCGGGCTCGCGCTGCTGCCGAACATCTTGCGGTGCGCGCGGTCGAGCGCGGCGCGCAGCTCCGAGACCTGCGCCGGCGTCTTCTGCAGCGCGACCGCCCGGTGCGGGGCCGCGGGGGCGCCCGCCTTCCCCGGCGCGCCGACCTTGGCGGCGCGCTCGACGGGCGCGGAGGGCTGGGTGAGGCCGGTCTTGATCATCCGTCGTTGACCGTCGGGACGGTGAGGATCTTGCGGTCGACCTCGCCGAAGGCCTCGATCGCGCGCTGGAACGCCTCGAACGTCCGCGTCGCCATGAGGAGCTCCGTCATCGACTGCACCGGCGAGGCGTTGGACTCCTCGAGGAAGCCGACCTCCACCGGGTCTTTGGAGGGCTCGGGCGCGCCGCCGCCGCCTATCCCGAAAAGCCCAGCACCTTCGTGCGCGAGCTGCGCCGGCGAGGGGAATTTCACGAGGCGGAGCTTGCCCACCGCGGCGCTTCCGTTGAAGATCGCGCCCGAGGCGTCGACGCGGACGTTGGCGGCGGCGGTGGGGTCGACCTTGAGGGGCTGGCCGTCTTCGCCGGCGACGAGCGCTCCGCCGGTGGTGCGGACGGACCCGTCTCCGCCGATCGTGAGCGCGCCGCACCGCGTGTAACGCTCCCCCCGCGGCGTGGCGACGCCGAGGTAGCTCCCGGCCGGGAGGGCGAGGTCCATCGGCCGCCCGGTCTGGCGGATGGTGCCCGGGGCGACGTCGACGCTCGTGCCCGCGACGCCGCCGAAGCGGAGATCGGCGCGCTTGCCGGCGGCGACGAGGACGCGGCGGAACTGCGGGCGGAGCCGCTGGTAGCCGGCCGCGGTCGAGTTGGCGACGTTGGCCGCGGTGACGTCGAGCGCGAGCTCTTGCGAGACCGCGCCGCTCAGCGCGACGTAGATGCCCTTGCTCATTCGGCGGCCTCCTCTCGCGCGTCGTCCGGCTCCATCGAGGGCGGGGGGATCGTCTGCTGGGTGCGCTTGGCGAGCGCGATGCGCTCGGCGCGCGCCTTGCGACGAGCGGCGCGCGCC
>JAEUKG010000750.1 GCA_016794325.1 Myxococcales bacterium
AGCGCGCGCCCGGTGTCGAGCCCGCCGTCGATCTCCTCCTCGAGGTTCTTGCCGTGCACGTGCTCCATCACCAGGATCGGCTTGGGCTTCGCCGCGAGATCGAACGCGACGACGTGCGCGACGTTCTTGTGCTTGGGCAAGGAGACGATCGCCTGCGCCTCCTCGCGGAACCACGCGAGGAAGCGCTCCTCGGAGACGTCGCCGCTCGCGAGCGGCACCTTCACCGCGAACGACTCCGGCGCTCGCTCGTCTTCGTCCCCGAGCCGGTGCGCGACGAACACCGAGCCGGTCGCGCCGTGGCCGATCGGCCCGTCGATGCGGAAGGCGCCGAGCACTCGGTTCTCGGGCATCCACTTCGGCAGCTCGTCGAGCGCCGGCAGCCGCGCCGGCGCGGGAGGGATGTGGCTACCCTTCACCTTCGGCCGGGGCGGCTCGAGCGGCGCCGGCAGGAAGGTCACGCGTTTGCCGCTCGTGACGCCGAGCGCCTTCTTCACCTCGTCGATGAAGAGCATCAGGATCGGCAGGCGCTCGTGGCGTTTGCGCGCCGCGAGCCCGCCCTCGGGCACCCCGAAGCGCGAGGGGGTGAGCGACAGCGCCGCGCGGGCGTTCGGGACGAGGAGGATGAGCGCCTCCACGACGCGATGCGCCCGCACCCAGTTCATCTCGATGGGCGCCCGCTCCAGCGCCGGCACGATCTCGTGCTCCAGGGTGTCGAGCAGCCCGAGGACTGCGGCGTTCTCGTTCATGGTCGGAGGACCCCGTAGTGCACTCCGGATGCCACCCCCCGGCGGCCTCGGCGGCCGGGAGGCTCGTCGCAAGAAGCGGAAATCGTTTCTGTTCTCGAGGTAGGAGACGAACTGCGGTGTGGGTGAAAAGATTCTACATAGGTGGAATTGGATCCAGGCTGGATCCAGGGCCGTCCATCCGTCCCCGGCGCGCCCGCGTCGGCGCGCCGGGGGAGACGGGCCGCTTCACGCGGCGTCCACGGCGTATCGCAGGACGACCACCCCGCTGTCGTGCACCTTCGCGGAGGCGAGGCGGAGGGGCCGCGCGCGCGCGAGCCTGCCGGTGAGGCCGAGCCCGTCGCCGAACAGCAGCGGGTTGAGCTTCACCACCACCTCGTCCACGAGGGAGGCGTCGAACAGCGCGCCCGCGAGCACGCCGCCTCCGCACAGGTAGACGGGCGCGCCGTCTTCGGCGCGCAGCCGGCGCGCGAGATCCACGCCGTCGGGCTCGAGCTTCACGTGGGGGTGTGGGCTCGCGGCCATGGTCCGGGACACGACGAACGTATCCAGCCACGGATAGGGGTCTTCGACCCCGAAGCGCAGGCCGAGCTCGTAGGTCGCGCGGCCCATCACCACCGCCCCGTACGAACGCAGCGACGAGAGGTACTCGTCGACGTGATCGCCGGTGGTGGGGAAGGCCGAGACGTCGTGGTCACGATCGGCGATGAAGCCGTCGAGGGTGGAGGCAACGTGGTAGACGAGTTTCCGCATTCGGGTACCTCGCTCGGGTGAGAGATCGCGCACACGGACACCACCGACTCGAGCGCGACGGCGCTCGTCGGGTGGCGGCTCTCGGGGTCCGTGCGTCAGCGAGAGGAGGTCATGCGGGCGCGAGGGAGGCTCGCGTACGAACGGGATACCACGCGGACGGTGTCAGAGCCAGAGCGCTCCGCGGCGACGAAGCGGCCGGAGCACCGCGCGGCGCACCGCGCGGCGGGGGGCGATGGCGACGCCGAGGGCGCGGAGCGGCAGCGTGAGCGTCCACACGACGAGGCGGACGAGGCCGACGACGAGGTGGAGAGGGAGCCGCACGAGGTCCACGAGCTTCATGCCGATCCGTCGTCGGGGGGCGCTCGGTTCTTTCATCGACCGCGCTCGATCGGGACGGAGTGGCAGCGCGGCCGCTCGCGGCGAGACAAAACGACAACGAAAACCAAAGGGAATACATGGGGTTGGACGGGGGTCGGGGAGGCATGCGAAGTCTACCTGCCGCCGCGTGCGCGG
>JAEUKG010000779.1 GCA_016794325.1 Myxococcales bacterium
GCGCGGCGCCGGGTGATCCGCTCGCCGGCGATTTCGAAGACGGCAACCGGGGCTTCGGCACCGGGGGCGGCGGTCGCGCCGATCAGCCCGGCGCGCGCGCTCGGGTGGTCGCCCCGCGGCCCGCGCCGCCTCCGCCTCCCCCGCCCGCGTCCCGCGGGCTCGAGCTCGCGAGCGCGACCGCGACCGGCGGGCTCTCGAGCCCGGAGGCGGAGCGCGCGCTGCGCGGCGAGCTCGCGCGGTTCCGCGGCTGCCTCGCGAACGCGGTGGCCGCCGATCCCAACCTCACGGGCAGCATCTCGCTGCGCTTCGCGGTCGGCGTCACCGGTCAGGTCGACGCCGTCGAGGACGCGGGCAGCGTGCTCACCGATCGCGCCGCGCTCGACTGCGTCGTGCGCCAGGCGCGGAGCGTCCCCTTCCCCGCGCCCAGCGGCGGCGCGAAGGTCGCGGCGCGCTTCCAGCTCCACCCCGGCGGGCTCGGCGCCGGGCCGATCGCCGGCCCCGCCCCCTACGAGGGCAAGTTCGCGCGGGTGATGGAGCGGCTCGAGCGCGGCGAGAAGGAGGAGGCGCTCACCGACGCCCGCGCCTGGCGCGACTCGACCCCGGGCGACGTGCTCGCCCTCGTCGCCCTCGGCGAGGTGTACGAGGCGCGCGGCGACAAGACCCAGGCCGGCCGTGCGTACGGCTCGATCGTCGACCTCTTCGGCTTCCGCGCCGACTCGCGCCGCTTCGCCGGCGCTCGCCTCGAGCGGCTCGGCGACTCGGCGGCGATGTCGCTCGCCGCCGACGCCTTCGGCAAGGCGGAGGAGCAGCGCCCCGACCACCCCTCGAGCCACCGCATGTACGCGTTCGCGCTCTTGCGATCGGGCCAATACGAGAAGGCGTTCGAGGTCGCGCGGGTCGGCGCGTCGCGCTCGTACCCGGCCGGTCGCTTCCGCGGCGTCGACCGCATCCTCAAGGAGGACCTCGGGCTCATCGCCGCGGCGTGGATCAAGGCCGAGCCCGCGCGCAAGAAGGAGATCGAGGACCGGCTCACCCAGGCGGGCGGCTCGCCCGAGACCGTGCCCTCCCTCCGCTTCGTGCTCGCGTGGGAGACCGACGCCAACGACGTCGACTTCCACATCCACGACGGCAAGGGGGGCCACGCGTTCTACTCCCAGCCCGAGCTCCCCTCCGGCGGGAGCCTCTACGCGGACGTCACGACGGGCTACGGCCCGGAGTGCTTCACGATCCGGCTCCCGGAGGCGCAGCGCTCGTATCCGTACCGGCTCGAGGCGCACTACTACTCGCGCGGGCCGATGGGCTACGGCATGGGCAAGCTCGAGATCATCGATCACGACGGCAAGGGCGGGCTCACGTTCGAGGAGCGGCCCTTCGTGGTGATGGTCGACCGCGCCTTCGTGCAGCTCGGGACCGTCGAGCGCCCCAAGAAGTGACCTCGACGCGCCCGGAGCGCGAGGTATCCTGAGGCGATGTCCATCCCCCGCATCGCCTCGTTCGCCGCGCTCACGGCCGTCGCCCTCGTCGCCGTCGTCGGCGCGTGCGACGGCTCCGGGACCGAGGTCCCCGCCTCCAAGGACGCGTCGCCCGAGGCGGCGGCGATCGACAGCGGGGGCTGCGGCGTCTGCGTGCGCCCCGTGCGCTGCGTCGCCGCGTGCGGGGCGGCGCCGGTGCAGGTGGGCTGCTGCGCCTGCCCGACGGGGACGTTCGACGACGTGAGCTGCGTTACCGACGGCGGCGCCGACGCCCCCCTCGACGCGCCGCCCGACGCCCGGGCGCTGTGCCCGCTCGATGCTGCTGCGCCGCCCGCCTTGGCGGAGACGCTCATCGAGGGGCCGTGGCTCTTCGGGGTGCCGGGCTCGCCGAACCGCTTCTCGTGGGCGCGCTTCAACTTCACCGCCGCCGATCCGCGGGGCTCGCTCAGCGTGCTCGACCCCGCGGCGCCGTACACCCCGTATTTCCCGTGCCAAGGCACGGGGCTCACCACCGCCGACCCGGCGCAGGGCACGGCGATCCTCCAGCTCCCCGACGGGTGCAGCAACGAGGCGCGCACGTTCACCTTCTTGTGCTTTCACGCGCCGGCGCAGAACCCGAAGGCGACGCTCGAGGCCGAGATCGTCGACGACAAGACCGGGCAGCGGATCGTCGGCTTCCGCTATCCCAAGGCGCACTGCGACGCCGGGTTCACGTCCTGCGCCGCTCCCTGAGGCGCGCGGCGGCGCTCAGTCCTCGGCGATCTCGCGCGCCTGCGCGCGGAGCCGGGACGCCGCCCTGCGGTTGATCCAAGCGACGCCGCCGAGCACGGCGAAGGACGGCGCGAGGACGCCGCCGGTGACGACCGCGGCCGCGCCGGCGCGGCCGGGGTTCGCGCGCACGCTCTCCGCGTAGGCGTTCGCGAGGACGAGCACCACCCCGGGGACCAGCGGGCCCACGTACCAGAGCCACGCGCCGTGGAGGAGCCGCGCCTGGCGCTCGAGCTCTCCCCGGTGGAACGCGAGGACCGCGCGGGTCGGCGCCTCCGGCCCCGGCTGGACCCCCGGGCGCCCGCGCCGCAGGAGGACCGCCGCGACGACGACGACGCCGAGGCCGAGCGAGGCGCCGGCGGCCAGGCCGAGCGGCGACGTCGCCCTCGCGGCGGTGAGGGCCGCCCAGCCGAGGACGAACAGAGACGCGAGGATCTCCGCCGCGTTCCGCCGCCGGATCTTGCGCGAGAACGCCTCGGCGCGCGATCGAACCCGCTCGAGGTCGACGTCGGCGAACGCGTCCGAACCCAGGTCGGCGTCGCGCCACGCCGCGCCGAGGTCGCCGAAGCCCTCGGGGGTGGCGTCGTCTCGCTTCGGATCAGCCATGTCCGTCCTCCGGGGTGAGCGCCTTGCGTAGCCGTGAGAGCTTCGTCGTGACGTGGGTCGGGGAGAGGCCGGTGACGTCGGCGATCTCCTGCGTCGTGCACCCCTCGAGCGCGAGCAGGACGAGCTGCCGGCTCGCGAGGTCGAGGCGGCGCAGCCGTTCGTCGAGGCGCCGCGCGAGGTCGTGGCCGAGCGCCACCTCGTCGGGCCCTGCCGCCGGGGCGGGCGCGGGCGCCACCGCGTCGTCGCGCCGCGTCCGCATCGCCTTGGCGACGTGGGTGGAGGCGACGTTGTGGGCGATCCGGAGGACCCACGTGCGCTCCGACGACTCGCCGCGGAACGACGCGCGGGCGGTGAAGAGCGCGACGAGGACGTCCTGCTCGAGGTCGCGCCGCGCCTCCTCGTTGGCCTCGTAGTGGCGGCACAAGCGGGAGAGCGCACCTCGGTGGCGCAGGGCGAGCTCGCGGAGCTCGCGGTCGTCTTGCTCGCCTGCCCTCGGGGACATCGGGAGCCGCCACCGTAGCTCAGCGCGCGGCGCGGCGATCGCCGCCGTGCGCGACGCGGTC
>JAEUKG010000794.1 GCA_016794325.1 Myxococcales bacterium
CCAGAAGCCCCGGCGGAGGTGGCCCAAGGTCGCGGCCGCGATCGGCGTCGTCGCGATCGGAGCGCTCGTCTGGACGAAGGTGCGGCCGCCGAAGCCGCCGGTGATCGCCCAGACGCGGCCGGTGTCGACGGTGCCGGAGGCCGCGGCCGCGTACACCACGGGCCTCTCGCTCTGGCACGACGGCTGGACCACGCGCGCGGAGCGCAAGCTCGAGGACGCGGCGCGCGCCGACCCCACCCTCGCCTCCGCCCACCTCCACCTCGCGCTCCTCACGTTCGAGGAGGACCCGCCCGACGCGCGCGAGCACTACGCGAAGGCGTTCGAGCATCGGATGAACCTGCTCGGGCCCGAATACGAGCTGCTCAAGGCCTCCGAGGCCTACGTCAAGCCGCGGCCGGACCTCGACGAGTGGGAGACGAGCATGGCGCGCGCGGTCCACAAATACCAGGACCACGCGGTGCTCCACTACTACCTCGGCAACGCGCGCGAGCTCCAGCTCGACTTCGAGCACGCGAAGGCCGCCTACGAGCGGGCCCTCGCGATCGACCCGCAGCTCGTGCCGGCGCGCGCCGGGCTCGCGCTCTCGCTCGGCAAGCTCGGGCAGACCCAAGCCGCGCTCGATCAATACGGGACGTGCCTGTCGCAGTCGCCGGTGGCGACGGTGTGCCTCGCGCAGCGAGCGCAGCTCCTCGCCGACAGCGGCGAGTGCCGCCGCGCGCGCGAGGACGCCGCGGCGTGGACGGGGATCGACCAGGACGCGGCCGAGGCCCAGCAGGCGCTCGCGCTCTCGCTCGTCGCGGTCGGGGCGCAGCGCCCGAGCGTGGAGGAGGTGCTGAAGCGCCGCCGCGAGCTCTTGCCCCAGGACGAGCGCGCGATGGGCGCGGTCGCGGATCGCCTGAGCCTCGCGCTGCTCGACGGGCGCTTCGACGCGGCGATGCACGCGGCCCAGGAGCTCGAGGACCACCTGCCGACGAGCGCGTCGCGGGCGCGCCACGCCGACTTCGCGCTGCGCCGCGCCCTCATCCTCTTCGAGCTCGGGAGGGTGAAGGAGGCGTCCGCCGTCGCCGAGGACTTCCTCGCGCGGATGGACGCCTGGCAAGCGCCGCCGCTGTCGTCGGATCCGAGCATCGACTTCTTCGAGTTCTTGTTCCGCGCGGGCAAGCTCGATCGCGCGTCGTTCGTCGAGCGCCGGAGCCGGTGGCTCGACGCGGAGACCGAGCACGACCGCGCGGCCGACAAGGTGACGGCGCGCCAGGCCTCGATGACCTGGACGAAGGCCTACGCCGCGTTCGTCGAGTCGCCGGCCGAGGCCAAGGAGGCGCTCGACGCGCTCCCGAAGTACCTGCCCCTCACCCCGGCCTCGCAGGCGCCGCTCTGGTACAACTTCTCGGTCGGCAAGACGATGCTCCACGGCGGCCGGGCCGACGAGGCCGTCACCCGGCTGCACCGCGTCGCCAACGCGTGCGTCGCGCTCCGTCACCCGATGCTCCACACGCGCGCGCACCTGCTCCTCGGGCAGGCCTACGAGGCGCGCGGCGACGTCGCGAGCGCCAAGCGCGCGTACCAGGTGGTGATCGATCGCTGGGGCGCGGCGACGCCGCCGTCGACGAGCGCCCGGGCCGCGCGCGATCGCCTCGAGGCGATCGCGAAGGCCGACAAGGGCGACAAGGGCAAGCGCTAAGAGGCGGCCTCGTCAGTCGCCGAGCCGCGCGTGGACCGTCTTGGTCTCGCCGGCCCGGCACGACAAGGTGAGCGTCTTCGGCTTCGAGCCCGCGATCGTGAACGAGACCTGGTGCGCGCCGGGCGTCGCGAGGATCGGCGGGAGCGGGGTCACCCCCGCCGCGCGCCCGTCGATCGTGACCGCGGCCGCGAGCGGCTGCGACGAGATGCGGAGCCGGCACGCGTCGCCGACCGGATCGGGCGCCGCGGGCCCGCCGCTCTCGTAGTCGCCGTAGCCGCCGCTCGCCCGCGGGGCCTCGGGCGGCGCCGCGC
>JAEUKG010000820.1 GCA_016794325.1 Myxococcales bacterium
TGCCACTCTAAGGCACGAGGCAGCTTCATTGGTCTGAGGTATGGAGGGGGAGAACCGATCCCGCCCAGCTGCAGCTGGCTGACTTTCATCGCGCGATGTGATACCTCGGCTGGCGAGGGGTCAGTGGCGCGAGCTCCTCGCCCGGACGATGTCCTCGACCGTCTCGCGGCGCACGCGGATGGTGAGGGTCGACTGGCCGCCCTTGGCGGTCGGGCCGGGGGCGCTCGACACCACGCTCACGATCGCCGGCACCATCGTGCGCGGCGACGACGCCGACATCGGGGCCTTGCTCGGATCGCGGCCTTCGAGGAAGTAGAAGCCGAGCGCCGTGCGCGGCGTGACGAAGCCCGCGCCGTTGATCTTGTTCTCCTTGAGCGGCTCGAGCCCGGCGCGCGACTTCAGCGTGTCGGTCTCGGGGGCCGTCAGGAGCGACTGCGCCGCCTTCTTGGCGAGCAGGTCGGCGTCGATGCCCATCGCGACGACCGTGCGGCCGCCGTCGGGGACTGCGATCACGTGGGCCACGATCGGCTTGCGCGCCGTGCGCTTGGGCTTCGGCGGCGTCTTCGGCGGCGGCGGCGGCGCCGCCGGGCCCTTCACGTTCGGGCGCGCCGGCGGAGCCGGGGCGACGGGCGGCGACTCGTAATCGAACCCGGTCGGGATGGTGAGCTCGATGTGGACCGTGCCCGCCGGGAGGCCCTTGGGCACGCCCGCCTGCGCGATCTTCAGCGTCTGCTCGTCCTTCTCGGTGTGCTTGCCCTTCATCCACTTCTGCATCGCAGGGCGGTTGTAGGCGGCGGCCCACTCCTTCACGACCGGGCCGACCTTGGCGATCGGCTCCTCCACCTCGACGAGGTGCCAGCCGACCGACGACGCGGCCATCGCGCGCTCGCGCTCGGACCGCGACTTGTCCTTCACCGAGTCGTAGGCCTTCTCGACCGCGGCGACGTCGAACCCGTGCGCGTACATCGACGGGCCGGTGGCGAGGGTGAACGAGCGCGTCGCGAGATCGACGACGACGCCGCGCTCGGCGTCGGGCATCTCCGCGCCTTTGAGCGCGTCCTTGAGGACGTTCATCAAGAGCTCGCGCGGGTGGTCGAGGAGCTTGGGGTCGGTGCCGCGGCCGAAGAAGGCGATGTCGGTGTCGGCCGGCAGGTGCCAGAACGCCGCGGGCGCGGGGCCGGCCTTGTCGGGGCTGGCGGTCGCGATGCGCGCGATGAGCGACGTCTGCGATCCGTACGAGGTCTGGAGCGTGGCCACCGCGCCTTCGTCCTTCACCTGCGCGTCGAGGGTGAGGGTGTCGACGTCGCCGAGGTAGTCGGCCACGTCGCCGAAGAACGCCTCGGCGATCTCGCGCTCCGAGGTCGGCGAGCTCGACTTGGTCGCGCGGCCCGACAGGCCCTGGAGCAGGCTCCGCGCGAGCGGGAGCTCGCTCCGGATGCCGGCGGCGCGGAGCTCCACGTGGAGGTCGGAGGCCGACTGCGCCTTGGCGGCCGTGCGCGTGAGGTAGGGGACGAGCGCCTCGAGGCCACCCTTGTCGCCGCAGACGAGGCGCCCGTTGGTCGGGCCGACCGCCGGCGCCAGCACGCACTCGCGGCCGCCGCCCCGGATGTCGTCGCCCTCGTCCTCGCCGCCGCCGCCCGAAGAGGAGCCGCCGCCGAGGCCCTCGATCTTCACCGCGCCGTTCTGCCAGGGAGAGAGCTTGAAGCGCCCGCCGATCTGCTTCTTCGCGTCCTCGAGCGACACGAGCGGCGCGCTGATGGCGTAGGCCGGCTTCACGTGTTTGCCGGCGCCGAGGATCGCGACCGCGCCGTCGACCGGCTTGTCGAGGTCGATGAGCGGGCCGACGGTGTCGCTCGTGAAGAGCTCCGTGACCATCGCCGAGTCGAACTTCGGGAGCTTGCCCCAGAGCGAGACGATGCGGAGGATCTCCGACGGCTTCGCGACGCGACCCACCACGAGGAGGTTCTTCGGCTCCTCGACCGGCGACAGATCCGGCGGCGTCTCCTTGGCCACCGCGACCGGCTTGGTGGGCGGCGGCTGGGGAGGCTGGGGGGGCGGCGGCGGGGTCCCGCCGCACGCGGCGACGAGCGTCGCGAGGAGCACGGGGGCGATGGGCGAGAGGGACGTGCGGGCGCGCGCGGCGAGTCGACTCGACATGGCCACCGAGCATACGCAGATTCACGGTTCAAGCTAGAGCGACGACGCGTTCTGGTGCATTTTCGAAAGGCGGAAGCGATGTCGTCGTTCCCTCTCAACCCCGCCCAGAAGCAAGCCGTCGAGCACCAGAACGGGCCGCTCCTCGTCCTCGCGGGCGCAGGCTCCGGCAAGACGCGTGTCATCACCCAGCGCATCGCGCGGCTCATCGAGCGCGGCGTCCCCTCGTCGGCGATCCTCGCGCTCACCTTCACCAACAAAGCCGCGGGCGAGATGGCGGAGCGCGTGCTCCACGTGATGGAGGGCAAGGGCGGAGCGGCCGCGGCCAAGGCGCTCACCGTCTCCACCTTCCACTCGTTCGGCCTCCGCGTCCTCGGCCGCGAGAAGAAGGCGCTCGGCGGCGCGTTCACCATCTTCGATCAAGGCGATCAGATCGGCGCGATCAAGGACGTGCTCGGGCGCATGGGCGGCGGCGGGCGCTCTTACGACGCCGGCGCGATCCTCGCCCGCATCTCGTGGGCGAAGAACGCGTTCCTCTCGCCGGAGGACTACCGCGAGCGCGAGGGCGACGAGTACGACGAGATCACGAAGGTCGTCTACCCCCGCTACCAGGCCGCGCTGCGGAACTTCCGCGCCTACGACTTCGACGACCTCGTGTGCGAGGTCGCGCGCATCTGGGCCGAGAAGCCCGACGTCCTCGCGCGGTGGCAGAGCACCTACCGGTACATCCTCGTCGACGAGTACCAGGACACGAACGGCGCGCAGCTCGCGCTCCTCCGCCAGCTCGCGGCCGAGCACAAGAACCTCTGCGTCGTCGGCGACGACGACCAGGCGATCTACGCGTGGCGCGGCGCCGACGTGAAGAACATCCTCTCGTTCGAGGAGCACTTCCCGGGCGCGGTCGTCATCAAGCTCGAGCAGAACTACCGCTCCACCGAGGCCATCCTCGCGGTCGCCAACTCGGTCATCGCCAAGCGCGTCGACGCCCGCCACCGCAAGGTGCTCTTCACCGACAAGCCGGGCGGCGAGAAGGTGAAGCTCGTCGTCGCGGGCTCCCCCGAGGTCGAGGCCGCGTGGGTCGCGCGCGAGATCAAGCGCGTCATGCGCGAGGAGGGGCGCCGCCCGCGCGACCTCGCGATCCTCTACCGCTCCAACGGGCAGGCCAAGGCCCTCGAGGAGGCGCTCCGCGAAGAGGGCGTCCCCCACCGCGTGGTCGGCGGTCAGCAGTTCTTCGAGCGCAAGGAGGTGAAGGACCTCCTCGCGTTCCTGAAGGTCGCGCTCAACCGCCACGACGAGATCAGCCTCCGGCGCGTCGTCAACTACCCGCCGCGCGGCATCGGAGAGACGAGCGTGGAGCGGCTCGGGGTGCACGCGCTCGCCAAGGGGTGGACGCTCTGGCAGACGATCGAGCGCGTCGACGCTCTCGACGACATCCCCTCGGGCGCGCACGAGGGCGCGAAGCAGCTCGAGAAGCTCGTCGGTGAGGTGCGCAAGCGCCTGCTGGTCGAGCGCGCCCCCGCGAGCGCCGTCGCCCGCGAGCTCTGCGAGAAGGCGGGCATCAAGCGCGACATCGAGGCCTCGAGCGGCAGCGCCAACGCCGCGGCCCGCCGCTGGGGCAACGTGGAGGCGCTCTTCAACACCTTCCAGAAGCGCGAGAAGCGCGAGACCGATCGCGGCGCCGACGCCGCCGACGAGCGCGCGCTCCTCGGCTTCCTCAACGCGCTCACCCTCAACTTCGCCGAGGAGGAGGAGGAGGCGCGCGACGTCGTGACGCTCTCGACCCTGCACGCGTCGAAGGGGCTCGAGTTCGACGTCGTGTGGCTGGTGGGGTGCGAGGAGGGCCTGCTCCCCCACTCGCGCACGCTCGACGCCAAGGCGACCGACGTGATCCCCCAGGACATCGAGGAGGAGCGCCGGCTCTTCTACGTCGGGGTCACCCGCGCTCGCAAGCGCCTGCACATCTCACGGGCGAAGGCGCGCGTCGTCCGCGGCAAGCCCGCCCCCCGGGTGCCGAGCCGCTTCGTCCTCGAGATCCCGGAGGACCTCGTCGAGACGATGGAGGTCAAGGACCAGGGCGCGCTGTCGACCGACGAGATGGCCCAGAACGCGACGAACCTCCTCGCGATGCTCGACTCGCTCGGGAAGTAGCGCCTCCCCTCCGGTACGGGAAACGAACGGCCCCGGGCGTCACGCCGCTAACGCCCCGTCGTGGCGAGCCGACGGTGAGCGCGAGCGCGCGCCGCGATCGCCGATCGGGCGCCGTGGTCCGGCCCTTGCTTGAGACGCGAGCCCATGCTCCTCGCGCGATCCAGTCACGCCACCGAACAGGCCCGCGGCACCGAGACGCGCCCGCAACGCGCGGCCAGGCTCGGCCTGCTCGCCGGGCTCGCGCTCGCCGTCGCCGCGTGCTCGAGCGCCGCCGAGCCTGCGCCGCCGCCCGCCGTCGCGCCGCCGCCCGCGCCGGCGCCAAGCCCCGCGCCGGGCCCGCCCGCGAAGGGCGCGAAGCCGTTCGAGATCGCGTGGGGCACGTGCAGCATCCCCTTCGAAGGCGGCGACGCCGTCGAGTCGGAGTGCGCCACCGTGGACGCGCCCGCGCGCCGCGGCGTCGCCGGGAGCGGCACCCTCCCGGTCGCGGTCTACCGCATCAAGGCGCGTCACCAGCCCGCGACCGCGCAGCTGTGGCTGCTCAACGGCGGGCCCGGAGCCGCGGGCTTCGATCTCGCGTCGGTGGCGGACATCGCGGCCAGCGAGTTCACGAACGACGTCGACGCGTATTTCGTCGACCACCGAGGGACGGGCGAGTCGGCCTACCTCGCCTGCCCGCGCGCCACGCAGGACGCGACCGACTTGCAGGAGTACGCGCGCCTCTGCTCCGCCGAGCTCCGCAAGCGGCACGGCGACGCGATCGACGGCTTCTCGACCACCGAGTCGGCGCACGACGTCCGCGAGCTGATCGACTCGACGCGGGAGCCGGGGAAGAAGGTCTTCGTCTACGGCATCAGCTACGGATCCTACTGGGCGCACCGGCTGATGCAGATGCCCGAGACCAAGGTCGACGGGGTCATCACCGACGGCAACTGCCTCTCCTCCACGTGCACCTTCGACGTCCCGCAGACGTTCGCCCTCGACGAGCCGATGCGCGAGATCCTCACCGCGTGCAAGGGCGACGCCGCGTGCGCGGCCCACCTGGGCGACGACCCGTGGCGCTTCGCCGCCGACACGGTGCAGATGCTCGCGGGCGGGCACTGCAGCGAGGCGCGCATCGCGCGGATGGCCCCGGCCGACATGATGATGTCGCTCGGCCCCATCTGGGGCGCGGGCACGGCGCCGCTCCTGTTCCGGCTGAACCGCTGCAGCGCGGCCGACGTGAAGGTTCTCGACAACCTGGCGACCGTGCTCGAGAAGATCGGCGGCCTGCGTCGCGCGCCCCTGCCCAACCTCGGCGCACCGCCGAAGCCCGGCGCGCGCACCCGAGACTCGAGCGCGCTCGGCTACCACGTGATCGCCTCCGAGCTGATCTCACGCCCCGCCCCGACCTCGGCCGAGCTCCGAG
>JAEUKG010000833.1 GCA_016794325.1 Myxococcales bacterium
GCGGCCGCCGCGCTCGTCGACGTCACCTGGGAGGTGCTCGCTCCGGTGCTCGATCCCAGGGCGTCGCTCGCCGCCGGTGCGCCGCGGGTGAACCCCGCGCACGAGAACCTGCTCAGCCACTCGGTCATCCGTCGCGGCGACGCCGACGCCGCGCTCGCCGCGAGCGCGCACGTCGTCTCGGGGACGTGGCAGACGCAGCGCATCGAGCACCTCTTCCTCGAGCCCGAGTGCGCCGTGGCCGAGCCCCTCCCCGACGGACGCCTCGCGCTCTTCACCCAGGGCCAGGGCGTGTTCGACGATCGACGGCAGGTGGCGCGCTTCCTCGGCGTGCCCGAGGAGTCGATCTACGTCGAGCTCGTGCCCAACGGCGGCGCCTTCGGCGGCAAGGAGGACATGAGCGTGCAGGCGCAGACCGCCCTGCTGGCGAAGCTCACCGGCCGCCCCGTGAAGCTCCGCCTCTCGCGCGAGGAGTCGATCCGCCTGCACCCCAAGCGCCACCCCATCACGCTCGAGTACGCCGTCGGCTGCGACGCCGAGGGTCGGCTCACGGCCGTCAAGGCCCGCCTCCTCGGGGACTCCGGCGCGTACGCCTCCGTGGGCGGCAAGGTCCTCGAGCGCGCGGCCGGTCACGCCTGCGGCCCGTACCGCGTGCCGAACGTCGACGTCGAGGCGCGCGCCACCTACACCAACAACCCGCCGTGCGGCGCGATGCGCGGCTTCGGCGCGAACCAGGCGTCGTTCGCGATCGAGGGCTGCGTCGATCTCCTCGCCAAGAAGGTCGGGATCGACGGCTGGGAGATGCGGAGCCGCAACGTCGTCGAGGTGGGCGACGTCTTCTCGACCGGGCAGGTGCTCGAGAAGTCGGTCGGCATCCGGAAGACGCTCGAGGCCGTGAAGGACGCGTATTACGCCGCCAAGAGGGCCGGCAAGGCGGTGGGCGTGGCCTGCGCGGTGAAGAACTCCGGCATCGGCAACGGCGTCGAGGAGTGGGGCAAGTGCCGGCTCGTGGTCGAGCCCGACGGCACCGTGTCGCTCTACAACGGCTACACCGAGATGGGCCAGGGCCTCCTCACGGTGCTCGTGCAGTTCGCGGTCGAGGTCACCGGCCTCCCCGCGTCGGTGTTCCGACCCAAGGTCGACTCCACGTTCGCGCTCGGCTGCGGCCAGACCACCGGCTCGCGCGCGACGCTCTTCGCCGGGCGCGCCGTCACGAGCGCCGCCGAGAAGCTCAAGGTGGACCTCGACGCGGGCCTCGCGCTCCAGGAGCTCGTCGGCCGCGTCTACGCCGCCGACGTGCGGGTCGCGGACACGACGCCGCTCGGCGCCGACGTGCCGAAGGTCAAGACGCACACGTCGTTCGGCTACGCGACCCAGGTGTGCATCCTCGACGAGCACGGCAGGGTCGAGCGGATCGTCGCCGCCCACGACGTAGGGCGCGCGGTGAACCCCGCCCTGTGCGCCGGTCAGATCCAGGGCGCGGTCCACATGGGGCTCGGCTACGCGCTCACCGAGGAGCTCCCGTGCGAGGACGGCATGCCGGTCACGTTCAAGCTCCGCGACATCGGCGTGCTGCGCGCGCGCGACACGCCGGCGTGCGACGTCATCCTCGTGGAGGAGCCGGAGCCCGAGGGCCCGTTCGGCGCCAAGGGCGTCGGCGAGATCGGGCTCGTCCCCACCGCTGGCGCCGTCGCGGCAGCGCTCGAGGCGTTCGACGGCGTCCGCCGTTACACCCTGCCGATGAAGGACTCACCGGCCGCTCACGCGATGACGGTCGGCAAGATCCACCACGACGACGCCGAGGCCCGGCGGAGGTGGCGTTGAGCGTCGTCGACGCGCACACGCACCTCTACAGCGGCCTCGCGCCGCTCGGCATCCCCGCGCCCGCGGTGCCGCCGCGGGACTTCCTCGAGATCCTCGCCAAGGTCTGGTGGCGCCTCGACCGCGCGCTCGACGTCGACTCGCTGCGCGCCTCGGCCGAGCTCTACCTCGCGGAGGCTCGGCTCACCGGCACCGACACGATCGTCGACCACCACGAGTCGCCGAACCTGATCGAGGGCTCGCTCGACGTGCTCGCCGGCGCCGCCGAGCGGATCGGCGTGCGCCTCGCCGTCTGCTACGGGGCGACCGAGCGCAACGGCGGCCGCGACGAGGCGCGGCGGGGGCTCGCCGAGTGCCGCCGCTTCGCGCGCGCGCGCGCGAGCCCGCTCCTCCGAGGGCTCGTCGGGCTCCACGCGTCCTTCACGGTCGGCGACGACACCCTCCGCGAGGCCGGCGATCTCGCGCGCGAGCTCGGCACCGTGGTGCACGTGCACGTCGCGGAGGACCGCGCCGACGTCGAGGACGCGCGGCGACGCGGCTATCCGGGCCCGCTCGAGCGCATGCTGGAGCTCGGCGCGCTCCCGCCCGGCTCGATCCTCGCGCACGGGGTCCACCTCGACGCCGCGGAGGTAGCGCTCGCGGCCGCGTCGGGCCTCTGGCTCGTGCAGAACCCGCGATCCAACGAGGGGAACCGCGTCGGCTATCCCGCTGCGCTCCACGCGAGCGACAAGGTCGCCGTCGGCACCGACGGGTGGCCCGCCGACATGGTCGTCGAGCACGCCGCGCTGGAGCGGCTCGCCCGCGAGCACGCGGATCCCGGCGCGAGCCGGCTCGCCGAGCGCGTCGCCGGCGGGGCGCGCCTCGCGCGCGCGCTCTTCGGGGGCGCGATGGACCTGCCCCTCCCTCCCCCGCCCTCGCCCGAGGCGCTCGCGCGGATCCGCGCCGACGCGCGCGAGCAGGCGGCCAAGCTCTGGGCGCGCATGACGGCCCTGTAGACGGAGACGCACCATGCCCGGGATCGACAAGCAGCGCCTCTACGACTCCCTCGCCGAGCTCGGCGCGATCGGCGCCTACGACGACGCCGAGACCGGCCTGCGCGGGGTGAACCGCCTCGCCCTCACGCCCGCCGACGGCGAGGGCCGACGCCACGTGGTCGCGACGATGCGCGCGCTCGGCCTCGAGGTCACGATCGATCGCGTCGGCAACGTCTTCGGCCGGCGCCCCGGGCGGAGCGACGCGCTCGCGCCGGTGATGGTGGGCTCCCACATCGACTCCGTCCCCACCGCGGGGCGCTTCGACGGGTGCCTCGGCGTGCTCGGCGGGCTCGAGGTGGTGCGCGCGCTCGACGACGCCGCGATCCGCACCGAGCGCCCGATCGTCGTCGCGTTCTTCACCGACGAGGAGGGCTCGCGCTTCGGCACCGACATGCTCGGCAGCGCGGTGGCCACCGGGCGGATCCGCCTCGAGGACGCGTACGCGATCCGCGATCGCTCCGGGGCTACGGTGAAGGGCGAGCTCGCCGCGATCGGCTTCCTCGGCGAGGCCGACGAGCACCTCACGCCTCCCCACGCGTACCTCGAGTGCCACGTCGAGCAAGGGCCAGTCCTGCGCGCGGCCGGGCTCGACGTCGGGGTCGTGACCGGCGTCCAGTCGATCAGCTGGCACGAGGTCACGATCGTCGGCAAGGCCGCCCACGCGGGCACCACGCCCATGTCGATGCGCGCCGACGCGGGCGTCGCCGCCGCGCGGATCAACCTTCACCTCCGGGAGATGATCGCCTCGGGCCGTTACGGCGAGGAGATGCGCGCGACGATGGGCGCGATCACCCCGGCCCCGGGCCTCGTGAACGTCGTGCCCGGCCGGGTCACCGCGACCGTCGACCTCCGCAACCCCGACGACGCGCTCATGCGCGCCGCCGAGACCGATCTCGTGGCGTTCTACGAGGAGGTCGCCCGGGCCGAGGGGGTGCGCGTCACGTGGCGGCAGACCGCCCGGACGCCGTGCGTGCCGTTCGATCCGGGCCTCCAGGCGATGATCGCGGCGGCGGCCGACGCGCGCGGCCTGTCGCACGCCCGCATCGTGTCCGGGGCCGGCCACGACGCGCAGGAGATGGCGCGCGTCACGCGCGCCGCGATGGTCTTCGTCCCCGGCGAGCACGACGGCATCAGCCACAACCCCCGCGAGCTGTCGACCGCCGACCAGTGCGGCAACGGGGTGAGCGTGCTCCTCGACGTCGTCCTCCGCCTCGCCGACGAGAAGGAGGGCGCGTCGTGAAGCGCGTCGTCCGCGCGGCGATGACCCAGACGGTGAACGTGTACCGCGGCATGCCGGCGAGCGTCTCGGCCCTCGGCGAGCTCGCGGGGCGCCTCGACGCGCTCCGCGCCGCGAACGTCGCCCACCACGTCGACCTCATGGAGCGCGCCAAGGACGCAGGGGCGCGTGTCGTATGCTTCGGCGAGCTCTTCACCGGCCCGTATTTCGCGCTCGGGACCGATCCGATGTGGCGCGCGCTCGCCGAGGACGCGCTCGACGGGCCCACCGTGCGCTCGGTGCGCGAGGCCGCGCGCCGGCTCGGGCTCGTGACGATCGCGCCGATTTACGAGCAGGATCCGTCGGGAAAGCGCTTCAACACCGCGGTCGTCGTCGACGAGCGCGGCGAGGTCCTCGGCAAGTACCGGAAGACCCACATCCCCGAGGGCGAGAACGAGCAGGGGAGCTTCCACGAGCGCTTCTACTACGAGCGCAGCGACGGCCAGAACGGCCGCGGCCCCGCGAACGTCTCGAAGAACGACTTCTTCCCGGTGTTCGAGACCTCGGTCGGGCGCGTGGGCGTCGCCATCTGCTACGACCGGCACTTCGAGGGCGTGATGGGCACGCTCGCGAGCGAGGGCGCCGAGATCGTCTTCTGCCCGGCGGTGACCTTCGGCGCGAAGAGCCAGCGCATGTGGGCGATGGAGTTCCCCGTCGACGCCGCGCGCCACGGGATCTTCATCGGCGGCAGCAACCGCGCGGGCGTCGAGCCTCCGTACACCCAGCCCTACTTCGGCGAGACGTATTTCGTGGGGCCGAACGGCCCCGCTCCGAACGTCTCCGAGCACCCGAACCTGGTGATCGCCGACCTCGATCTCAGCGAGCTCACGTCCGGCGATCCGTCGGGCTGGAACCTCCCGCGCGACGCCCGACCCGACATCTACGCGAAGCGCGTCACCCGTTGAGGTAGCTCACCGGCTGCTCGCGGGCCGCGCTGCGGAGCCACCGGAGGACGTGGAAGTACGTGAGGTCGACGGGGCCGTCGGCCTTGCCCGTCACCGACGTCTCGGGCGCCGCGGCGTCGAGCGAGAGCTCGAACCCCTCGCCCGTGAAGACGTCGCGCGCGCCGTCGGCGCGGAGGTGGAGCTCCTTGCCGCCGAAGCGCCCGTGGATGGCCGCGCCGGTGGGCTCGACGAAGAACCCGTCGAGCCCCTTCGCCGCGACCCAGCCCTCGAGGCTGCCGAAGAAGCGCGGCTTGGCGAGGTAGGGCCCGCCGTCCTCGGGGCAGAAGACGTCGCAGTTGCCGCACTCGTTGCAGAAGTCCGCGAAGTTCGCGAGCTGGTGCTTCTTGTCGACGCGGAGGGTCCCGCTTCGCTCGGCAGACCAACCCCCGCCCTCGAGCGGGCGCAGGGTGACGATCGGGATCTCCACCTTCGGGAGCACGTACGTGAAGTTGGCGTCGTTCGGGCACACCGGGACGCACTTGTCGCAGGTGAGGCAGTCGAAGAGGACGAGGTGGGTGCCGCGCTTGGGGGGCGACTTGGTGTTGGCGGCGAGCGCGTAGCGCGGGTTCGCGAGGAGATCGCCCGTGTACTGCCTCGCGTTCTCGAGGCGCGCGGCCGAGACCCAGCGCGCGAAGAGCTCGGGCCCCGCGGCCGCGCGGAGATCGCCGCGCGCGGCGAGCGCCTCCTTGCACGCGCGGACGCGCGCGGGGTCGGCGCGCTCGACCGCGTCGAGCGCGGCCTCGGCGCGGCCCTGGCCGAGCACGATCCAGTCGTCGACGCTGCGCGCGCCGGCGGCGTCCATGCGCTCGCCGAGCTTCTCGAAGTACGCCTGCATCCGCCCGTAGCCGCCGGTGCGCAGGAGATCGCTGCACACGGTGACCGGCACGAGGCCGAGCGACACGGCGTCGGCGAAGTTGGCGCGGTCGATGCCGGCCGAGAACGAGATCGGGATCCGATCGCCGAACGTCTCGCGGAACCGGCCCACGAGGGTCATCGCGAGGACGTGGAGCGGCGGCCCGGAGAGGTAGCGGACCTTCTCGCTCTTGGGCAGGAAGTCGCCGGGGTTCTCGACCACGAGCGTGTTGGTGAGCTTGATCCCGAAGCTCCGACCGAGGCGACGGGCGAGGCCGTCGAGGCGGTCGACGAAGCCCACCGCCTGGTCGTACCGCGCGTCGGCGTCGAAGGCCGAGTCGGGCACGTGGTCGGGGTAGCCGAGCGCGTCGTTCAGGATCCGCCGGGTCTCCTCCCTGCCGAGGAGGGTCGGGTTGAGCTTCACGACGACGTCGAGCCCGAGCTCCTCGAGGAGGTACGAGGCGATGCGCTCGATCTCCTCGGGCGGGCAGCCGTGGAAGGTGGAGAGGGTCAGCGTCCCGCTGATCTTGGTGGGATAGTCGAGATCACGAAGCGCCGCGTGCGCGGCGGGGATCCGGCGCCGGAGCAGATCGATCGTGGCGCTGGCGTCGAGGAGGCCGCGCATGAAGGCCCCGACGCGCTCGGAGCGGATCCCGGCGAGGTCGTAGCCGACGCTCATGTCGAAGACCGTGCGCCCGAAGCCGGGCGCGAGCGCGAGCTTGCCGCTCGCCGCGAGCATCTCGACGAGCATCGCGGCCTTCACGTACTCCTCGAGCGACTGCTCCAGCGTCAGCTCCTGGGACCACTCGACGTTGTAGCCCACCGTGCGCATGTCGATGCACGGCCGCGGGATCACGAGCCGGTCGTTGATCTGCACCGTCTTGAGCTCGAAGATCCGCGCGCCGCCGAGGAACGACAGGACGACGTTCTGCGCGAGCTGCGACTGGGGCCCGGCGGCGGGGCCGAGGGGCGTCGACGGCTGCGCCCCGTGGAACCGCACCGACCAGTCACGCCCTCCCGGGCCCAGCACGAACTTCCGCTCCGGGAGGTCGAAGATGGAACGCCGCTGCTCGAGCTCGGCGAACATCCGCGTGACGAGCCGTTCGAACGGATAGGGAGCGAGCTCCGCCATCGCCTGCGATCATACCATCGGCGCGAAGCGAACCGGGGCCCCGAGGACGCGCTCGACGTCCTCCGGCGCGTCGAGATCGGTGAGCACCGCGGCGTCGTCGACCTCGACGCGCAAGCATTGCGCTCCGAGCTCGGCGAGGACGTCGCGGAGCGGACGGCCGCGACCGGCGTGGAGCACGCTCGCGCGCACGGCCACCGGGTGGCCGCCCTTTCCGCCGAGCGTCGGCACCGCGGCCGCGGCGCCGCCGGCGATCGCCCGCGCGAGCGCGCGGATCGTGGCGACGGACGCGGGGAGCACGTCGACCGGGGTGACGATCAC
>JAEUKG010000840.1 GCA_016794325.1 Myxococcales bacterium
CCGGTCGCCTCGACGAGGAAGCAGCCGCCGAGGCGGTTTTGCCGCGATCCGGCGGGGATCTCCAGGCCGAGCGTCGCGCCGCCGCCCGCGCGGTGGCGGATGCCGGAGCCGATGCCGAACACCGTGCCGATCGGCGCGGCCAGCACCGAGACGTCGGCCTCCTCGTGCTGGTGAATGCCGAACACGCGGAGGTACGGCTGCGCGGCCCGGAGCGGGAGGTATCCCGCGACGCCCAGCGAGATCCCGGTGTTGACGCGCCGGTTCACGGTCGCGAACGACTCCCAGAGCTGGAAGTCGCCGGCGACCACCCGGAAGAGGCGCGCCGACGAGCGGAACGCGGTGCCGGCGCCGTAGTCGGCGCGCCAGGTGGAGGTGTACGCGGTGCCGGCGGCGGAGAAGCCGAGATCGACGTCGGCGCGCGCGGAGCGCGGCGCGAGGAGCGTGACGGCGAGCGCCGCGGCGCCGAGCGCGAGCGAGGAGGGGAGGAGTCGGGAGAGCACGCGCGCCCCTTTGCAACGGGTGGACCACGATCGCGCGCGCGCGTCGTCGCGCGAAACGCGCGGTCGAGCCCGGGGCGTCGCGATCGCGACGTCGCTCGGCGCTCACGATCGCCCTGTTCGCCTCGGTTCACACCGTCGAAGAAACGCGCGGCGCCCGTGAACGCGCGCGCCGCCGCGCGCAACACAACCGAGGGCGCGCGCCTCCGTCGCGCGCCGAGCGCACGGCGTCGGCGAGGCGGTCGAGGCCCCGCCTCCGGCCCGCGAGGCGCCGCCGCGCGCCTCCGCCCCGTCGCGACGGGCGCGCCTCTTCAGCGCACGAGCCACGCCGTCGCGACGCCGCCGCCGAACGTGAGCACGAGCAGGAGCGCGAACGCGATCCAGAGGAGCGGGCGGCGGGCGGGCGCCGCGGGCGCCGGGCGCACCGATCGCGCGCGCTGCACCGCCCCCATGCCCTCGGTGATCTCGCGCCACAGCTCGCTCGCGTCCGCCTGCCGCGCGCGCGTGTCGCGCAGGAGCGCGCGCCGCAGCGCCGCGTCGATCGGCGGCGGCAGGTCCAGGCCGACGGACGCCGGCGTCACCTCCGTCGCCTGCGGGTGGGCGACGAGCAGGAGCGCCTCGGCGGCGGTGCGCACCCTCCGCACCTTGGCGCCGGAGAGCACCTCGAGGATCACGAGCGCGAGCGAATACACGTCGGTCCGCGCGCCGATCTCGCCGAAGCGCCGATCGAGCTGCTCGGGGGCGGCGTACGAAGGCGAGCAGAGGAAGAGCCCCTGCGCGGTCTCGATCCCGGAGGTGCCGATCGTCTCCGCGTCGGCCGCCTTGGCGAGACCGAAGTCGAGCACCTTCAGCCGGGAGCCCCGCGGCGTCGCGGTGAGGAAGAGGTTGGCCGGCTTCACGTCGCGGTGCCACACGCCGCGCGAGTGCGCATACGCGATCGCGCGCACCGCGGGGTCGAGGACGTGGATCGCCTCCGCGAGGGGCATGCCGCTCGCGCCCCGGCCGCGTCGAGCCTCGAGCTCCTCGGCGAGCGTGTGCCCCTCGAGCCACTCCATCACCATGTACGGCACGAGAGCCTGGGTGCGCGGCGATCGCAGCGTCCCCCCGAGGAGGCTCCGGGCGATGTCGTCGTTGCCCTGCGACAGGTGGTAGGCGATCTTGATCTCGTCGCGGAAGCGGTCGCGGAACTGGGCGCCGAGCGCGGGGTCGACCGGCATCTGGATGCGCAGGCACTTCACCGCGACGGGCACGCCGAGCCCCACGTGCCAGGCCCGGTAGACGATGCCGAAGCCGCCCTGTTCGACCACGCGCTCGAACCGGAGCTGCTCGATCTCGTGCCCGACCAAGCCGAACACGTCCTCGGCAGGCGCGCGCATCGGCCCGAGCTTACCCCGGACAAAACGCCGCGAATACAAGGGCATGGGCCCCCGGCGCGCCGCTCGCTCGTCCGACACGACCCTTCATCGCCCCACCTCGCCGCTGAGTCGCTTGTTGTCCATCTATATGAAATAACTAAGGTCTTTGATTGCGGGCGAAATGGACCGGACGTAGACTTCGAGGGCCATGTCCGCCATCCGCCCAGGCGAAGTGCTCGCCGGGAAATACGAAGTCCAACGCGTCCTCGGCGCGGGTGGGATGGGCTACGTCGTGGCCGCGCGGCACATGCAGCTCGATCAGATCGTCGCGATGAAGTTCATCCGCGGCAACGTGCTCGAGAGCGACGAGGCCAAGAAGCGCTTCGTGCGCGAGGCCAAGGCCTCGGCGCGGCTGAAGAGCGAGCACGTCGCGCGCGTCTTCGACGTCGGCACGCTCGAGAGCGGCGACCCCTACATGGTGATGGAGTACCTCGAGGGCGCCGACCTCGCGGTGATCGCCAAGGAGCGCGGCGCGCTCCCGGTCGGAGAGGCCGTCGAATACGTGCTCCAGGCGTGCGAGGCGCTCGCCGAGGCCCACGGGCAGGGGATCATCCACCGCGACATCAAGCTCGCGAACCTCTTCGTCACCCGCGGTCCCACCGGGATGCCGCTCGTGAAGCTCCTCGACTTCGGCATCTCCAAGGTCAACCCGTTCGCCGAGACGAACCTCGACATGACGACGACGTCGGCGATGCTCGGCTCGCCGCGGTTCATGTCCCCCGAGCAGATGAAGGATCCGCGGACGGTCGATCCTCGCAGCGACCTCTGGTCGCTCGGCGTCGTCCTCTACCGGCTCCTCGCGGGGCGCGGCCCGTTCGAGGCCGACAACCTCGCCCGCCTCTTCACGATGGTGATGAACGAGCCGGTCGCCCCGCCCGACGGCTTCGTCCCGCTCCCGCCGGGGCTCGGCGCCGTCGTCATGCGGTGCCTCGAGAAGGATCGCGAGCGTCGCTTCCTCAACGTCGCCGAGCTCGCGGCCGCGCTCGCGCCCTATTCGCTCGCGCCGAACCGCGCCTTCGCGGTCGCCGAGGGCATCGCGATGGTCCTCGCGGTGCCGTCGCCCGCGGCCTCGAGCCAGAATCTCTCGGCCATCTCCAGCCGTGAGATCGCCGCGCTGAGCAGCCTCTCGGGCCCGAACGTCGCGCTCTCGAGCTCGGGCGCCGGAGCGCCGCGCCCGCCGCTGTCGAGCTCGCAGGCCTCGGTGATGTCGGCGTCGGTGGCCGACGCGATCCTCCAGGCGTCGCGCCACGCGTCGGGGCCGCCGGGCGCGAGCGAGACCGGCGGAACGGCGGCCTGGGGCGGCACCCACGCCCAGGCGATCCGCGAGAGGTCGAAGGGCCCGCTGTACGCCCTCGGCGGGTTCGTCATGGTCTCGCTCCTCGCGTCGGCCTTCGTCCTCCACTCGCGCATGAAGCAGTCGGAGGCGTCGACCGACGAGACGAGCGCCGCCACCCTCGCCGCGCCGCCGGCGACGTCGCCGCCCCCGCCCACCGTCGTGTTGCCCCCCGCGCCGACCACCGCGCAGCCGCTGCTCACCGCGCCCGATGTCCCGCCGACGGCGGCGCCGACGCTGCTCGCCCCGCCGACCCCCCTGGCGCTCGGCGCGACCGCCTCTGCGGCGCCGAAGCCGGCGCCGCCGCCGCGAAAGACGCCCGGCATCACGCCCAAGCTCGAGCCCAAGCCGCCGACGCCGACGGGGCCGGGCGGCCCGGCCAAGGGCGGGATCCCCGACACCCGCGACTGAGCGACTCGGGTCGATCGCGCCGCGTTCGCCCTCGTTTTTCGCTATGATCGACGTCGGGGCGTATCGCTTCGCCATGTCACGACCGGCTCGGATCCTCTTCGCGCTCGCGCTCGGGCTCTCGCTCGCGGCCGCGCCGCGCGCGGCGCGCGCCGAGGGGGACGAGAACGTCGCCGCCGCCGAGGCGCTCTTCACCGCGGGGCGGCAGCTCGTCGAGCAAGGGAAGTTCGCCGACGCCTGCCCGAAGTTCTCGGCCAGCTACAAGCTCGCCCCCGCGCTCGGCACGCTGCTCAACCTCGCCGACTGCTACGAGAAGGCGGGCCAATACGCGAGCGCGTGGGCGCGCTTCACCGAGGCCATCGGGCAGTCGCAGCGCGCCGGGCGCGCCGACCGCGAGAAGACGGCGCGCGAGCGCGCGGCGAAGCTCGAGCCCAAGCTCTCCCGGCTCACCATCGTCGCCACGGGCGACGTCGAGGTCCGGCGCGACGGCACCCTCCTCGACGCGGGCGCGCTCGGCACCGCCGTCCCGGTGGACCCGGGCAAACACGTCATCGAGGCCCGCGCCCGCGGGAAGAAGACGTGGACGACGTCCATCGACGTCGGCGATCCGTCGAAGCCCTACAAAGTCGAGGTCCCGCCGCTCGAGGCCGTCGCCGAGGACAAAGGGAAGCCGCCGCCGCCCCCGCCCAAGGGCGACGACGGGTGGAGCGGGATGAAGATCGCGGGCGCGGCCATCGCCGGCGTCGGCGTCGTCGGCATCGGCGTCGGCTCGTTCTTCGGGGTGCAGACGTTCTCCAAGTGGAGCGACGCGCAGGCGCGCTGCAAGAACGGCGAGTGCGACCGCGCCGGCTTCGAAGCCGCGGCGTCGGCGCGGGACAGCGGCAACGTCTCCACCGTGGGCTTCATCGCCGGCGGTGTGCTCCTCGCCGGGGGCGCGGCGCTCTTCTTCCTCGCGCCGAGCGGCAAGGACAAGGCGGGGTCGTACGTCGCGCCGTCGGTCGGGGACCGGCAGGCCGGCCTCGTCGCCGGCGGGAGGTTCTGGTGAGGCGCGCGCTCCTCGCCGCCGCCTTCGGCGTCGCGGCTGTCGCCGCGGCCTGCAACGCGATCGTCGGCGTCCAGGACGTGCGCCTCGCCCGCGGGGGCGACGGCGGCGTCGACGAGGACGCGGGCGAAGAGCTCGACTCGTCGGTCGCGCTCGACGGCGACATCCCGATCCCCAAGACCGGGCTCGTGGTCGCCGCCGGCGGCGCCCACACGTGCGCCCGGCTGAAGGACGGCAAGGTGCGCTGCTGGGGCGAGAACACCGAGGGAGAGCTCGGCAACGGCCAGTCGGGCACGATCTCCCGAGTCCCGGTGTCGGTGCAGGTGGTCAACGACGCCCAGTCGGTGTGCGCCGGGCTCAAGCACAGCTGCGCGATCCGCGCCGATCGCAGCGTATACTGTTGGGGATACAACCTGAACGGCCAGCTCGGCAACGGCGCGACCGGTCAGGAGGCGATCCCGGTGAAGACGACGGGGCTGCCGGAGGTCGTCCAGATCTCCTGCGGCTCCAACTTTACCTGCGCGGTGACGACCAAGGGGGCGGTCTTCTGCTGGGGCGGCAACGGCAACGGGCAGCTCGGGCAGGGCAACACGGTGGGGTCCTCGACGCCCAAGCAGGTCGTGAACGTCGCGGGGGCGGTGCAGGTCGCCGCCGGCAGCACCCACGCGTGCGCGGTGACCACCACCGGCACCGTCTCGTGCTGGGGCAACAACGACGTCGGGCAGCTCGGCACGGGGACGACCGCGAGCGAGCTGTCGGCGCGCCAGCTCCCGGGCGTCACCGGGGTGAGCGAGATCGCGGCGGGCGCGGGCTTCACCTGCTTCCGGCTCGGCGGCGCGATCCAGTGCGCGGGCGCGAACGACAAAGGCCAGCTCGGCCGCGGCACCGCCGACACCGGCGCCAACTCGACGCCGAAGCCCGTGATCCAGATCACCGACGCGGTGGGCGTCGCCGCCGGCGCTAGCCACGCGTGCGCGATGCGAGGGGCGGGCCGCATCTCGTGCTGGGGGAGCAACGGCTTCGGGCAGCTCGGCAACGGCACGGTGCTCGACGACGGCGGCATCCCCACGCCCACGCCGCAGACGGTGGGCGGCGTGAGCGACGCGGTCACGCTCGGCCTCGGCGATCGCCACAGCTGCCACGGGAACCAGGCGAGCCGCGTCCTCTGCTGGGGCGCGAACGACCTCGGTCAGATCGGCCAGCCCGACGGCGGAAACAGCTACACCCCCGACGGCGTCGACCAGCTCTGAGCCGACTCGGCCCTGACGCGAGCGGGCAAAGCGCGGTAGTCTTCGGTCTCCATGAGAAAGACGCTCGACGTCGCGCGCCTCCTCGCGCTCCTCACGCTCCCGATCGTGCTGACCGACTGCCGCGCGTGCGGCGCAGGCTCGAGCGGCACGAGCAGCGGCGCCTCCGGGACGAGCGGCGCGTCGGGGGGTGGGGGCACGCCCGCGGCCACCGCGTTCGTCGTCGACTGCAAGGCGGCGCCGAAGGACATCAGCCCCCTCATCTACGGCATCGGCTTCGACATCACGGGCTACTCCGACTGGAAGGAGCCGCGCCAGTGGGAGCTCGGCCCCTCGGCGCGCCGGCTCGGCGGCAACCAGGCGTCCCGCTACAACTGGGAGCAGGGCAACGGCACCGCGTTCAACCACGGCCAGGACTGGATCTTCGCGAACAACGGCGCCCCCGACGCGACCGAGCCCTTCTACGTCACCTTCATGACCGAAAACGCCGCCAAGGGCGCCACCTCGGCCATCGAGATCCCGATGCTCGGCTGGGTCGCGAAGGACATGACGAGCGCGTCGTTCCCGATCGCGAAATACGGCGGGCAGAAGGTGACCGACCAGGGCCGCGCCGCCGGCAACGGCCTGCGCCCCGACGGCAGCGAGATCCCGCCGCCGCCGCCCGAGACCACGAGCGTGAAGTCGACGCCCGAGATGGCGGCCCGCTACGTGAAGGCGATCAAGGCGCTGCACCAGAAGCTCAAGGCCAAGGGCCCGCGCATCTACATGCTCGACAACGAGCCCGCGCTCTGGAACAGCACCCACCGCGACGTCCACCCGGAGCCCCTCGGCTACGACGAGCTGATGAAGCTCACCAAGGAGTACGCGACGGTCATCCGCGACAACGACCCCGAGGGGCTCATCGCCGGGCCGACCGCCTACGGCTGGATGGAGTACAACTTCTCCGCCAAGGACGCGAAGGCGGGCGCCCACCTCAAGCCCGACCGGCGCGCCCACGACGACCTGCCGCTCATCGCGTGGTACCTCCGCGAGCTGAAGGCCCACGAGCAGAAGACGGGCAAGAAGCTCCTCGACCTCCTCGACGTGCACTTCTACCCGCAGGCCGAGGGCGTCGGCCTCTCGAAGGAGGGCAAGACCGACATGACGACGTCGGCGATCCGCATGCGGTCGCCGCGGGCGCTGTGGGATCCCACCTACGTCGACGAGTCGTGGATCAAGGAGCCCATCAAGCTCATCCCCCGCCTGCGCGAGTGGATCGACAAGTACTACCCCGGCATCGAGATCCAGATCGGCGAGTGGAACTACGGCGCCGAGGGCGACATCTCGGGCGGCCTGGCCACCGCCGAGACGCTCGGCCGCTTCGCCGACGGCAAGGTCAAGTCGGCGTTCTACTGGCCCTATCCACACCTGGATACGGCGGCCTTCTGGGCCTTCCGCGCCTTCCGCAACTTCGACGGCAAGGGCGGCCGATTCCTCGACCAGCTCGCCCCCGCGACCTCGGTCGAGAACACCTCGCTCTGGGCGTCGCGCGACGCGTCCGGCAAACACGTGGTCATGGTCATGCTGAACTTCAGCGGCTTCCGCAGCGTCGACAAGGGCATCGCCCTCGACTCCTGCGGCACGGTGGACTCCGCGAAGGTGTACACGTACACCAAGCAGGAGGGCTCGCTGAAGGAGGGCAAGGTCGAGAAGTCCGGCGGCGCCGTCACCGCGTCGTTCCCGCCGTATTCGATCTCCGTCGTCGACGTCGTGCTGAAATGAGAGAATCTCCCTGATGGAATACCGGAAGAAATACATCCAGTACCTCGCGAGCTACGCGCTCCGATTCCGCCGCGCGCGCTTTCGGCTCTTCGAGGAGCTCGTCGCCGATTTCGGCGGGCGCCCGGTGAGCATCCTCGACGTCGGCGGCTTCGAAGAGTTCTGGGTCAACATGGGCTTCGACCTCGGCAAGCACACCGTCACCGTGCTCAACCTCGAGAGCGAGTGGAAGCCGTCGACCCACGCCAACGTGAAGTCGGTCGTCGGCGACGCCTGCGACATGCGGGACTACAAGCGCGGCGACTTCGACATCGTGTTCTCGAACTCGGTGCTCGAGCACGTCGGGGTCTTCGAGCGGCAGAAGGCGATGGCCGACGAGGTGCGCCGCATCGGCGAGTCGTACTTCGTGCAGACGCCCAACTACTACTTCCCGATGGAGCCGCACTTCCACGTGCCGTTCTTCCAGAACCTCCCGCTGCCGGTCCGCCAGCGCCTCATCCAGCGCTTCGCGCTCGGCTGCATGCCGCGCATCCCCGACCCCCAGGAGGCGCGCAAGCTCGCCGAGGAGACGCGCCTGCTCACCAAGCGCGAGATGAAGAAGCTCTTCCCGGACGCCCGCGTCGAAGAGGAGCGCATCCTCGGGCTCACCAAGTCCATCATCTGCATCCGCCGGGCGGGGCGCCGGGCCGCCGACTACAGCGTCAACTGACCTCGCCGGAATAGCGATCTCCCCCCGGGCGTAGGAGGGGCGCGCGGCCGCGCCCTTGGCCGCGGGAGGAGGTCCGATGAACGAAGAAGCCAGCCCCTCGGGGCCGAGCACCTCACGATCCGTGCGCGTCGACGCCGGCGTGGTCCGGGTCTACGAGCGCGGCGAAGACGACGCGCGCACCCTCGTCACCGAGGTGTTCACCGCGGCGCTCGCCGACGCCGCCGTCGCCGAGGCCTTCGTGCGCGAGGCCCGCGCGCTCGCCGCCCTCGCGCACCCGCGAGTGCCGAGGGCCGTGGTCACGGTGCTCGGCGAGGGCAAGGTCGCCGACGCCGCCCGCGTGAGCCAGCCGATCCCGCCAGGCGCCAAGCTCCTCGACGAGGAGACGGCCCGGGGCCGGCGCTACTCGGCGGTGGATCTCGAGGCGCTCTTCCGCGACGCGATGACCACGCTCGACGAGCTGCACCGGCTCCTGCCGCCCCTCGTGCACGGCAACGTCCACCCGGGCGCGCTCGTCGTGACGCGCGGCTCCGACGTGAGCTTCGTCGACTTCGACCTCGGCACCCGCGCGATCGCCCGCCGGCCCGAGCCTCACGGCTACGAGGCCCCGGAGCTCTCGCGGGGCGCGGCCGCGACCGGCGCCGCCGACGTCTACGGCGTCGCGCTCGTCGTCGCGTGCCTGGCCGCCGGCGTGGCGCCGGCGCGCCTCCCGAGGGACGCGCGCGGGCGGTTCGTGGTCGCGGGCGGCTTGTCGCCCCGGCTCTCCGCGGCGGTCGCCGCGTGCCTCGACCCCACGCCCGCGCGTCGGCCGACCGCGGCCGGCGCGCTGCAGGTGCTCACGCGCGGCCCGTCGCTGCTCCTCCGCGCTCGTCGGTCGAGCGTCCGCCCGGTGTTCGCGCTCGCGCTCGGCGCCACCCTCGTCGCCGCGCCGCTCGCGGTCCGCGCGACGAAGCGCACCCCGCCGCCCGCCCCGGCCAGCGCGTTCGTCGTCGCCGGCCCGACGCCGACGGCTCCGCTCGGCTGGAAGCCGCTCGGCGGCGCCGCGCTCGACAAGGTGGACGA
>JAEUKG010000882.1 GCA_016794325.1 Myxococcales bacterium
GCGAGGACCCACACCGAGGCCTCAGCCGGCTGCGTGGAGGACCGCGCGCGGGCGGCGGACATCGGGCTCGGCGCGCGACGCGAGCGCGACCGAACGCGCGGCGCTCGTGCGCCCGCGGCGCTCGCGCGCGACCCGCACCGAGATCGCCTCGGGCGCGCGCGCGAGCTCGAGCCGGAGCGCGGTGGGCCACGCCTCGTGGGTGACGTACGTGTCGGTGAGGAGGAGCACCACCCCGCCCTGCTCTTCGGTGGCGAGCGCGAGGCGCCGCACCGCGCGCACGTCGAACGCAGACGCTCCGCGCACGACGACCACGTCGAACGCCCCCGACGCCGCGACCTTCGACGCGAGGCGCGGGAGCGCGCGGGCGCCGCCCGACGCGTGACTCGACGCGCGGCCCGACGCGTGACTCGACGCGTGACTCGACGCGTGACTCGGTGCGCGGACGACGAAGAGCCGCGCGCGATCGACCCCGGCGCGATCGACCGCGGGCGCGTAGAGCCGCGCGTCGCCGTCGACCTCGATCCACGCGCACCACGCGCGCGCGTCGCGGAGCATCGCCGCCCGCATGACCGCGAGGGCGATGGTGGTCGCGCCTCCCGTGAGCCGCGGCGCGACGAGCTCGGTCACGCCGCGCGGCAGGCCGCGATCAGGCAAGATCGCGTCGAGCGCCGGCCACGACGAGGACATGGCGCCCTCCGCCACGGACTGGACACCGCGCACGACCCGCGCGCTCTGCAAAATGGCTTCGAGACTGATCGGCGCCGCTGCCATACTGAACACATTATCAGTGTTCGATGCCTTGTCCACCCCAAAGCGGTCCTCTCCCCATGCCCGCGCCCGCGCCCGCGCCCGCGCCCGTGCCCATGCCCGAGCGCGAGCGGAATCGACAAACCTGGCGGCGCTACGAGCGTGGGGCTATGAAAACCAGCCGATGCCCCCCGAAGCCCCGAACACGGCGAAGCAGAAGCTCGCGGCCCTCGAGGAGCACCTGCGCGGGCTCGGGAGCGTCCTCGTCTGCTACTCGGGCGGCGTCGACAGCGCCTTCGTCCTCGCGGTCGCGCACCGCGTCCTCGGCCCCCGCGCCGTGGGGATGACCGCGGTGAGCCCGAGCCTCGCCCCCGACGAGCTCGAGGAGGCCGTGCGGGTCGCGGTGCAGACCGGCGCCCGCCACGAGCTCGTCGAGTCGAGCGAGATCGAGGACGAGAACTACGCCAAGAACCACGCCGACCGCTGCTTCTACTGCAAGAGCGAGCTCTACCGGATCGCGGCGAAGAAGCGCGTCGACTGGGGCCTCGACCACGTGCTCAACGGCACCAACACCGACGACCTAGGCGACTACCGGCCCGGCCTCGACGCCGCCCGCGAGGCGGGCGCGCGCTCGCCGCTCGTCGAGTGTGGCCTGTCGAAGGCCGACGTGCGCGAGCTCGCCGCCGCGATCGGCCTGCCGATCTGGGACAAGCCGGCGAGCGCGTGCCTGTCGAGCCGCCTGCCCTACGGCACGCGCGTGACGCGCGAGCGCCTCGCGCAGATCGCCTCGTTCGAGAGCGCGCTCCGCAAGCTCGGCCTGCGCCAGCTCCGCGTGCGCTGGCACTCGCTCGGCGAGGGCTCGGCCGACGCCGGGACCGTCGGCGGCTCGCTCGCCCGGGTGGAGATCGGGCGCTCCGAGCTCGACGCCGCGTTCGCCCAGCGCGACGCGATCGCCGCCGCCGGCAAGGCCGCCGGCTTCTCGTTCGTCACGCTCGACCTCGCGGGGTACCGCACCGGGAGCCACAACGAGCTCCTGCGCAAGAGCCGCTCCCTGCCCGTCGTCTCCTGATCCGGCGCGAGGGGGCGCGCCCGGGCGCGCCCTCGCTCCTCGGGCGCGCGCACGAGCTTTCGAGGCCGAACGCGCGCCGCCGCGGTGGCGCGCGTCTTGCTCACCTCCGACCATGGGTCACGGACGAACGGTCGGTCTCGCGTCGCTCTCGCTCGTGGGCGCGCTCCTCGCGACGCTCCCCGCACACCCCGGCGTCGCGCTCGCCTACGACGACGGAAAGTGCCCGGCGGCGCCGCCCGTTCCCAAGGGCCACCTGGTGACGCCGTGGTCGATCGGCGTCGTGAACACCTCGACCAACCCACCGGAGATCGAGGTGTTCTTCGACAAGGGCGCGGGCGACGGAGTCCAGGCCGGCGACCTCGCGTACGCGGTCGATTGCCGGGGCAACGTCCTGCCCCGCACCGTCGCCCCCATCGCGAGCTCCAGCAAGAGCGGCAGCCACGCCGCGATGGTCATCCCCCGACACCACCTGCCCGCTGGGACGACGTTCGTCATCGACGTCACGCACGGCGCGGTGGGCCTACCTCCGATCGCGGGAGCACCGGGCGTCGGCGCGAGCCACAACGCCGTCAAGGGTCCGAACATCGCGAAATACCAGCACCCGAGCCTCTCCTTCGACTCTCCGCGAGCCTACGTCTCGCAGTCCCTCCAGCTCGGCTCGGTCGGGTACGTCGTGCACCCGCTCGAGGAGCGCGTCCAGGCGACGTTCGTGGTGGACGAGTGGACGCGGACGGGCAGCAGCCTGCGCCTGACCCGCACCCCGTGGGCCGCGAACGCGCCCGACGCGCTCTCGTGGCTGATCGTGTACCCGACCGTCTGCACCTTCCCCAACGCGACCCCGGACCTGAAGAAGCGGTCGCCGCCCGGGCACGTGTTCCCCAAGATCACGCGCGTCGATCCCACGCCCGACAAGAAGTTCATGGTGACGTTCGACCAGGGCGCGCGGGGCGGCATCGTCGCCGGCTCCAAGGTGTACCTCGTGGATCGGGGCGCGATCGACCCGAAGGTCCCGCTCTCGATCGAGCGGATCGACGCGACGAGCGTGACCATCCTGTCGCCCTACAGCCGCGCGGGAGTCGCGGGGAAGGTCCTGTTCCAGACCGCGCAGTGCAACTGAGGCCGCCGCGGCGCGGCGCGCGCGTCAGTTCGCCTGCGGGTTGACCTGCGGGTGCTGCGCGTACCAGTTGCGGGCGACCACGTCCCGCACGACCGGGATACGGATCTGCGGGTTCGGGTGCGACTGGAGGAACACGATCGGCGACAGCGGGTTCACGCCCGCCTGGCGCTCGAGCCGCGCGAAGAACTCGAGGAGGAGGAGCCCTCCGCGCTCGCTCCAGCGGTAGTTCGGGCGGCGCGCGATGCCGGCGTCGAGGCCGTTGATGGTGCCCGCCGCGTCCGACGCCGCCTCATTCGGCTGGTTGGTGAACGGCAGCACGTTGTTCAGGAGGTTGCCGAGCATCGCCGGGTTCGGTCCGGGGACGATCGGCTGCCCGTTCGCGCACCCGGTGTGGCCGAGGTAGTGGTGGGCGAGCTCGTGCCCGAACGTGAAGGCGATGATGTCCTGGAAGAGCTCCCGGGCGCGCGACCAGCGGCGGGCGTCGGGCCCGAGGTTCTGGGGGATGAGCCCCGCCGGCAGGCCCGGGCTCGCCTTGTCGGACTTGAGGATGCTCGGGATGACCGCGTTGCAGTACGCCTCGTACGTCTGGGTGCCGAACATCTCGTCGGTGGCCTTGGTCTGCGCGACCGCGTCCACCGCCTGGAGGAGCCCCTCGGTCCCGGCGAGGAACGGCGCCCCCTTCTCGTCGCAGCCGGCGTAGGCGTTGACCTCGAGGCTCGGGTCGAACACGAGCGGGATGCCGCGCACGCGCTGCTGGTTCGACGCGCCGAGGACGGCGATGAGCTCGGCGAGGATCGACCGGACCTCCTGCTGCATCGCCGCCGAGCCGATCAGCGGCGCCAGCATCGGCCGCTGCGTCGCCGGGGGCGGCTGCGGCTGGGGCTGCGGTTGGGGCTGCGGCTGCGGGTGCGGCTGGGTCGCGGTGGGGTACGGCTGCGGGTACGGCTGCGGGTACGGCTGGGGCTGGGTCGGGTACGACGTGGGATACGCCTGCGGATAGGGCTGGCGCGGATAGCCGGTCGGCGCAGCGCCCGCCTGCGCGCCCGCGGACCCGGAGCCGGAGGACGGCGGGCAGGCGGCGAGCAACGTCGAGGCGGCGGCGAGGAGCAAGGTGACGAGGCGAAGCTTCACGGCCCTCAGTATACACCCGCTCCGCGCGCGCCCCGCGGGGCGTTCGGCGCGGAAGGCTGAGCTCGAGCGTGACGCTCGGGGCGCGCGCGGCGGCTCGCGGGCGGTGCGGGGCGCCACCCGCGAGCCCGACGCGCGACCTAGATCGCCCCGCTCTCGCTCGCCCCGGGCTCGAACGCCGCGCGCGCCGCCGCCATGAACGCCCGCGCGTCCGGCCAGCGCTCGCTCGGATCGGGCGCGAGCGCGCGCTCGATGACCGCCTTGAGCGCCGCCGGCACCGACTGGGCCCGCTGCACGCCGGAGTCACCCTTCTGCGACGAAGGCGGCGGCGCCTCCGGGGCGCGCCACTTCTCCTGGCCGTGGGGCGGCGGCGGCTCGCCCATCAGGCACTCGTAGAAGCAGGCGCCGACCGCGAAGAGATCGCTCCGGGCGTCGATCTCGCCGCCGGACTCCTGCTCCGGGGACATGTATCCCGGTGTGCCCAGCGGGGCCCCGGTGTTGGTGATGCGCATCTCCTCCCACTCGACGCGGGCGATGCCGAAATCGAGCACCTTCGCCCGCTCGCCCACCGGCGCCTCGGGATCCGGCACCAGGAAGATGTTGGACGGCTTGATGTCGCGGTGGACGACGCCCGCCGCGTGCACCGCGATCATCGCGTCGAGGATCTGCAGGGCGATGGGCTCGAGCTCCTTGGGCGAGAGCCGCCCCCGCGAGCGGATGCGCTGCGCCAGCGACTC
>JAEUKG010000944.1 GCA_016794325.1 Myxococcales bacterium
TCGGTCGCCCGACGGCGACGGTGAAGGCGACCGGGCAGCCCACCGCCACCGCGGCCCCACCGCCGCCGGCCACGGCGCCCGCCGACGGCTGCAACCCGCCCTTCTACTTCGACGCGCAGGGCGTGAAGCGCTACAAGCCGCAGTGCCTGTGACACACCTTTCCCCTCGCGCAGACGTTCGGTAAGCTCGCTCTCGATGCGACGTTGGCTCGGGGTCTCCTGGATCGTGCTCGTCGCGGTCGCCGCCGGCGAGGCGCGCGCCGACGACAAGGCCGCCTGTTTGGCCGCGTCGGAGAAGGCCCAGCAGCTCCGCAACGCCGGCAAGCTCTCGGCCGCGCGAGCCGAGCTCACCGTCTGCGGTCGCCCCGAGTGCCCGGCGGTCGTGCGCCAGGACTGCGCCACCTGGATGAACGAGATCATCGCCTCGTCCCCGTCCGTCGTCTTCGACGCCAAGGACGGAAAGGGGAAAGATCTCGTCGACGTACGCGTCTTCGTCGACGACAAGCAGGTCGCCGATCAGATCGACGGCAAGCCCATCCAGCTCGACCCGGGGCAACACGTCTTCCGCTTCGAGTCGACCGGCCTACCCCCGGTCGAAGAGCGCGTCGTCATCAAGCAGGGCGAGAAGAACCGCATCGTCTCCGCGAGCTTCCGCCCCGCGGGCGCCGACCGCCCCCCTCCGCCGCCGCCCGCGGCGCCGGTCGAAGACTCCTCCGGGCGCACCGTGATGACCGTCGCCTCGATCGGCCTCATCGGGATCGGCGCGGTCGGGCTCGGCGTCGGCGCGGTGCTCGGCCTCCAAGCGAACAGCACCATCAACGACCTGAAGAGCACCTGCGGCGTCACCCAGACCTGCCCCCAAGGCGACGTCGACGCCGCCGAGCGCAAGCGCAACCTCGCGATCGGCGCGGCGGTGGCGGGGGGCGCGTTCGTCGCGGGCGGCGTCGTTCTGTTCCTCCTGCGCCCCGCAGCGCCCAAGGCCACCGCTATCCGTATGGAGATATCTCCGAACCCGGGCGGCGCCTCCCTCGGCCTCCGCGGCGCGTTCTGACCCGCGTCGTTCAGTCCCGGCGGCGGCGGAGCACCGCGAGGAAGAGCGGGCCGCCGACGAGCGCCGTCACCGCGCCGACCGGCGGCTCGACGTGCAAGAAGCGGAACGAGACGCGGCTCAGGAGATCGCACGCGACGAGCACCGCCGCCCCACCGAAGATGGAGGCCGGCAGGAGCCCGCGGGCGTCGGGGCCCAGCACGCGGCGGAGACCGTGGGGCACGATGAGGCCGACGAAGCCGATGAGGCCCGTCGCGCTGGTGATGGCGCCGACGACGAGCGCGCAGGCGAGCATGGTGCGCCGCTCGAGCCGCCTCACGTCGACCCCGAGGTGCATCGCCGGCTCCTCGCCGAGCGCGAGGAGGTTGAGGCGCCCGGCGTCGGCGAGGAGGACCCCCACGCCGAGCCCGACGTAGACCGTCACCGAGCCGAGCATCCACGGCGATGGCACCTCGAGGAAGCCCATCAGCCAGAAGAGCAGCTCCTGCGCCTTCGAGGCCGACACCAGGGTCTTGAGGAGCGTGATCACCGAGCCCGCGATCGCGTTGACCACGACCCCGGCGAGGAGGAGGTTCGTGCTCGACGAGGTCCCGCTCGCGCGCGCGAACGCGTGCACGAGCGCGGTCGCCACCACGCCGCCCGCGAGCGCGCACAGCGGCACGAGCGGCAGGAGCGACAGCCCGAGCACCGTCGCCGCGGGGACCCCGGCGATGATCGCGAGCGTCGCGCCCACCGCCGAGCCGCCGGAGACGCCGAGCATGAACGGCTCGGCGAGCGGGTTTCGGAGGATCGACTGGAGCGCGACCCCCACCACCGCGAGCCCGGCGCCCGAAACGGCGCCGAGCGCGACCCGAGGCAGGCGCACGTCGAAGAGCGCGGTGTGGTCGAAGGAGTCGGGCTCGAAGAGCGCGCGGCCGAGCGAGATCGGCTCGGTGCCGAACGCGAGCGCCGCCGCGAGCACGACGACGAGGAGCGCCGCCGCGAGCAGGACGCCGGCCGCGCCCCGCGCTGGGCGAGCGCCGCCGCTCATCCCTTCTCGTTCTTGTTGCGTTCGAAGAGGATGCGCAAGCCGGTGAGGGTGAGCTCGTCGTCGACCTCGCGCACCGTGCGCGACAGCGGGGCGATGACGCGGGCGAGGCCGCCGGTCGCCATGACGTGGCAAGGGTAGCCGAGCTCCTCGACGAGGCGATCGACGAGGCCGTCCACCAGGGCGACGTACCCGTACACGATCCCCGACTGCATCGAGTGGACCGTGTTCTTCCCGACCACCTTCGCCGGCTTCGCGATCTCCACGCGGGGGAGCTTGGCCGCGCGGGTGAAGAGCGCGTCGGCGCTGATCTGGATGCCGGGGCAGATGACGCCGCCGGCGTATTCGCCCTTCGGCGTCACGCAGTCGAAGGTCGTGGCTGTGCCAAAATCCACCACGATCACGGGGCCTTGCACCTTCTCGAACGCGGCCACGGCGTTGACGATGCGGTCGGCGCCGACCTCGCGGGGCGTGTCGACGAGAAGCGCCATCCCTGTGCGGATACCGGGACCGACCACCATCGCCTCGATGCCGAACGCCTTCGTGACGAGCGCGCACATGGGCTCGGTGAGCGGGGGCACGACGCTCGCGAGCGCCGCCCCCTTCACCGCGCCCTCGGGCACGCCGTGCATCGCGAGGAGCTGGCGGAGGAACACGGCGTATTCGTCCGACGTCCGGCCGCGGCTGCTCTCCACCCGGAACTGGTGGGTGAGCTTGTCGCCCGAGAAGAGGCCGAAGACGATGTTCGTGTTACCGACGTCGATGACGAGCAGCATGCGTTGACCTCACTCTTCGACGCGAACGTCGCGCACGACGTCGCCTTCCACCACCGAAGCCCAGTCGCCCTCCGCGTGCCCGACCTTGGTGTATTCGCCGTCGAGGTGCGCCGTGCGCGCGAGGGTGACGAAGAACTGCGACGAGCCGGTGTCGCGGCCCGCGAGCGCCATGCCGACGTCGAGGGGCGCGAACGCCGAAGGCGACGTCTCGCACCGCAGCGGCGTGCCCGATCCCCCGTAGCCGTCGCCCTGCGGATCGCCGAGCTGGACCACGAAGCCGGGCACGACGCGGTGGACCACGATCCCCTTGTAGAACCCGGCCTTGGCGAGCGACGCGAGCCTGGCCGCCGTCACCGGCGCGAGCTCGGGGGCGAGCTTGACGGTGAGCGCGCCCGAGTCGGTGGAGAGGACGATCTTGGCGGGCTTGGAGGGCTTGCCCACCTCCTCGGCCGCGGGACCGGCGTCGTCGGGTGCGTGGCAGGTCGACTGCGTGTCGCCGAGGGAGCGCAGCGCCTTGTGGGCGCGCTCGCGCACGGTGACGTTGGGATCCTTGCAGAGGGCGAGGGCTTGCGCGCGTGCCGCGGGGTGCGCCACCGCCACCGAGGCGTCGAGGAGCGCGAGCCTCGTCTCGAAGAGATCGGGCGCCCACTTGCGCTCGAGGGCGACGCGGAGGGCCTTCGCGACGTCGCGATCGAGCTCGCGCGCGGGGTCGGGGCCGGGCGGCGGCGCCTTGGGGTCGAGCGCCGCGCGCTTCTCGCTCTCGGCGAGCACGAGGACGCGCTCGGGGT
>JAEUKG010000947.1 GCA_016794325.1 Myxococcales bacterium
GACGGCGGGTGGGGCTTCCACTGGATCGAGGTGGTCCGGAGCGCCGTCGCCGGGGCCCCCGCCCTCGAGGCGGCGATCGCCACCCTCGCCGGGCGGCTCGAGCCGGTGGCGCGCGCCGACCGGCGCACCAGCATTCCCCCGGCTTGAGCGGTCCGACCTCGCCCGGCGCCCCTCGCGGAGCGGGGGCGGTTGTGGCAGACTCCGCCGCCCCATGGCCACCCCCCAGAGCGAGCACAGCGGCATCCTCGGCTACGACTCCATGCACTTCGTGGTGGAGAACCTCGATCGGTCTCGTGCATTCTACACGGACAAGTTCGGCTTCCAGCCGGTCGCCCGCGCCAGCGACGACCTCGTCGCGCGGAGCGGCCAGCAGTCGGTCGTGTTCGGCGCCGGCGACGTGCGGGTGTGCGTGTCGACGCCGCTCAACCAGTCGTCGAAGGCGGCGCGCTACCTCCGCCGGCACCCCGCCGGGGTGATGAGCCTCTCCTTCGCGGTGAAGGATCTCGACCACACGATCGCGTACCTCGAGCGCCGCGGCGGGACGTTCCTCGCCGACCCCCTCGAGGTCAAGGACGAGCGCGGCGGCCGCTACCGGTCGGTGGAGATCGCGACCCCGCTCGGCGACGTGGCGTTCCGCTTCGTCGAGCGCACGGCGTTCGGCGCGTTCGCCCCCGGGTTCGTCGACGTCGGGCCCGGGCACGCCAGCAAGCCGGCCAACGTCTTCGGGATCGACCGCATCGACCACGTGACGTCCAACGGGCTCACGATGCAGCCCATCATCGCCTGGTACCGCGACGTCCTGGGGATGGTCCCGTTCTGGGACATCAGCTTCCACACCCAGGACGTGGCGAAGGAGCGCGCCGCCGGCTCGGGCCTGCGCTCGATCGTGATGTGGGACCCGGTGAGCCACGTGAAGTTCGCCACCAACGAGCCGCTCCGCCCGCACTTCCGCGACTCGCAGATCGCGAAGTTCGTCGAAGACAACCAGGGCAACGGGGTCCAGCACGTCGCCTTCGCGGTGAGCGACATCCTGTGGAGCGTCGAGGAGCTGAAGCGCCGCGGCGTCGACTTCATGCCGACGCCCAAGGCCTACTTCGACGCGCTCCCCGAGCGTCTGGCGAAGCTCGGCATCACCAACGTGAAGCAGGAGATCGCGGAGCTCGAGCGGCTCCAGATCCTCGTCGACGGCGCCGAAGACAAGTACATGCTCCAGATCTTCCTCCGGGAGGCGGCGGCCATGTACGACGAGCAGCGCGCGGGCCCGTTCTTCTACGAGGTGATCCAGCGCTGCGGCGACGAGGGCTTCGGCTACGGCAACTTCCGCGCGCTCTTCGAGAGCATCGAGCGCGCCCAGAAGGCCGCGCAGCGCGGCGCCTCGGCGTCGTGACCGTCAGCGCGCGCCCGCGAGCCCGAGCCAGCGCCCCTCCGCGCTCGGCTCGTAGCCCGCGAGCCGACGGCTGACGACGGCCACCTGGTCCTCGTGCCACAGCGGCAGGAGGAGCGCGCGGTCTTGGACGAGGGCGTCGAGCTCGGCGTAGATGCGCGCGCGCTCCCCCAGATCCCGAGCGCGCGCGCCCTCGTCGAGCAGCCGATCCACGTCGGGGTCGCGCACGCGCCCGCGGTTGGAGCCGGCGGGCGGGATCGACGCGCTGTGGAGGAAGACGCGCAGCACGTTGGGCTCCGCGAGCTCCGGGAGCTGCAGCGTGGCGAGATCGAAGTCGCCCTGCGAGAGCCGAGAGAGCATGGTCCCGATCTCGAGCGGCACCACCGTCACCTCGAGGCCGATCTCGGCGAGCGACTGCGCCACGAAGCGCGCGATCGAGCCGCGGAGCCGATCCGTCGACGTGGTGAGGGTGAGCCGGGTCCCGCGCCGGCCCGCGGCCTCGACCAGCGCGCGCGCCCGCGCGACGTCGTGCTCACCCCGCGCGCCGGAGGGGCCGCGCGCGGCCCAGTGACCGGTGGGCAAGAGCCCGTGGGCGGTCTCGGCGTGCCCGCCGAGCAGCGTGCGCGCGATGCGGTCGCGGTCGATCGCGAGCTTGATCGCGCGGCGCAGGTTCACGTCGTCGAGGGGCGGCCGATCGAGGCGCAGCACCATGTAGGTGAGGTTCGCCCCCGGTCGTGAGATCACCGCGAGGTTCGGATCGCGCTCGAGCGCCGGCAGCAGCACCGGCGACAGGCCGTTCTGCACGAGGTCGGCGCGCCCGGCCTGGAGGCGGAGGGCGCGCGCGTTCTCGTCGCGCACCGTGCGCACGACCACGCCTCGCGCCGGCGTCGGACCCACGCCGGAGCGCGCCGGATCGAGCGCGATCTCGCCGTGCGAGACCCGCGCGATCGCGAAGGGGCCGAGGCCGTCGAGGGCCACCCCGTCGGAGGCGGGCGCCGCGGCCTGATCGGCGCGCAGGAGCGGCAGCTCGAGCGCCGAGAGCAGCGTCGCGTGCGGCCGCTTGAGCACGACGCGCACGCCGCCCGGGACCGCGTCGACGCGCTCGATCGGCTCGACGACGTGCGCGTGGCGCGAGGCGCGGAAGGCGGCGACGGTCGCGGCGACGTCGCCGGCGTCGACGGGCTTGCCGGAGTGGAAGCGCACGTCGTCGCGGAGCGTCACCCAGAGCGACAGCTCGCTCTCCCAGCGGAGATCCTTGGCCACGTACGGCACCGGCTCCATCGTGCGGGGGTCGAGCCGGGTGAGCCCCGCGTGCACGAGGCGGCTGACGCGCATCGCCGTCGTCTCGGTGGTCGCGCGGGGGTCGAGCGTGTCGACGTCGTTGGGCACGAGCACCTCGAGC
>JAEUKG010000964.1 GCA_016794325.1 Myxococcales bacterium
AGCCGCGCCCGCGCGCCCTCGATCATGTGCGCCGACCCGTCGTACGCGCGCACCTCGTCGGCGAGGCCGGCGAGGAGGCGCGTGACGCGGCCGGTGCCGGCGCCGAGCTCGACGATCCGGCGCGGGCGCGCGCCGCCACGAGCGAGCGCCGCCGCGAGCGCCGCCGGGAGGTTTCGGTCCTTGTCTTCGCGGCTCACGAGGGCGTCGTACGCGTCGGCGTGGCGCTCGTAGATCTCCTGGTAGGTCGGCATCGGCCTTCGATACCACGCCCGCCCTGCCGCCGGCGTGGATGACCAAAGCGTGACAGCCGGCGCGCGGACCCGGCTCTAGTTTTTTTCGCCACCATGAGGCGCGCCGCCCTCGGGCTCTACACCTACGCCGAGTTCTTCGCCCAAGTGGGCTTCTTCCTGCCCGTCATGGCGGCCTCGTACGCGAAGCACCGCGGAGACCCGACGCAGCGCGAGCCCGGGCGGTGGATGCGCCGCTTCGGCCGGTCGACCTCGCGGGCGACGCCGATCTGGAAGTTCTCGGTCGAGGGGGAGCCGCCCGCCGACATCCACGGGCGGGGCTACGTCGTCGTCGCGAACCACGAGTCGACGGCCGATCCGTTCCTCCTCGCGCACCTCCCGTGGGACATGCGCTGGGTGGCCAAGGAGGAGATCTTCAAGCTGCCCGTCCTCGGCTGGATGATGACGTTCGGCGGCGACATCCCGCTGCGGCGGGGGGACTCGGCGAGCATCCATCGGATGATGGCCGAGGCGCGCCGCACCCTCGCGGCCGGCATGTCGATCATGATGTTCCCCGAGGGTACGCGATCGAGCGACGGGAGCCTGGGAGCCTTCAAGGACGGCGCGTTCCAGCTCGCCCTCGAGGCGAAGGTGCCCGTCTTGCCGCTCGCACTCGCGGGCACGCGCGCGTGCCGCCCCAAGGGCTCGCTGTGGTTCGGCGAGGCGCGCGCCGCGGTGCGCGTCCTTCCGCCCATCGACACCGCGGGCATGACCGAGGGCGATCTGCCGCGCCTGCGCGAGGCCGCGCGCGGGGCGATCGCGGCCGCGCTCCCCGATCTGCGGCGAGCCACGACGTCGGTCGAGTCGGCGTCGGCCGCGCCCGGCGCGCTCGCGCTCGGCGGCTCACGCTGAGCGGGCGCGCGCGTCACTCCGCGGGCGGAGGGATCGTGCGCGAGCGGACACCCACGGGGTAGATCCCGGAGGGCGCGTGGATCGCCTCCTCCGCCTCGTCGAGGAGCCGCGTCACGCGCGCGAGCGCCTCGTCGTCGCCGACGTCGGCGAAGACCCCGGCGGCGCTCTCGAACAGGGGGATGGCGCCCGGATCGCCGAGGGCCACGAGCGCGCGCCCGAGGCCGAGGCCGGCGTGCGCGGCCATCACGCGATCGCCGAGGTCGCCGTAGAGGGCGAGCGCGAGCTCGAACTTGGAGACCGCCTGCCGAGCCTGCCCGATGAGGAGGCACGCGTCACCCACGCGGAGCGCCGCGCGCGCGGCCGCCGCCTCGTCGGTGCGCTCCCAGAAGAGCGGCGCGGCCTGGCTCACCGCGTCGCGAGCCGCCTCGTGACGGCCGGACGAGGCGTGGTGGAGGGCGCTCTCGGACAAGAAGCCGAGGAGCTCCGAGCTGTCGGCCATCGAGAGGCTCGGCCGCGCGACGTCGTCGGGGCGAATCGACGGCGAGAGCCCGAGGAGGGCGGTGATCTCGCTCTCGATGACGTCGAGGCGGGAAGCCGGGACGAGGTCGTCCTCGAGCACCTCGAGCCACGGCGACGATTCGGGAGCGGGCATGACAGGCCGCACAATGGACGGAACGCCCGCGCAGGGGAAGGAACATTTTCGTCTCATCTCCTCGGCCTCCCCGCCCCGCTGCTCCACCCATGGGCCGAAGGGCAAACCCACACCGCCCTACCCCAGCGCCCCCGCGTCGTGCAGCGTGGGGTGCTCCGGTCGCGGCGCCTTCTCCGTCGGCTCGGCCTCCCGTCTCACTTACGCGCGACCTCCGCCCGGCCGTAGCAGCGACAGAGGTGACTACCGTGCGGGGCCGCCCCCAAAAGCCCATCGTCTCCACGCTGATCGGCGCCCTCGCCCTGCTCGCCGCTGCGGCGGGATGCTCCGAGGGCCGCCCGAGCCCCGCCGACCTCGGCGCGCCCCAGCCGACCGCCACGATGTGCGCGCGCGCGCCCTACGAGGGGTGCCCGTGCACGAGCGCGGGGGCGCGCACCGAGTGCGGCGCCGTGCACGAGACCGTCGGCACCGACGTCGTCTGCTCGATGGGCCACACCACGTGCGTCGGCTCGCGATGGGGCGCGTGCGAGCCCGAGCGCGTGGTCGTCCGGTCGGTGTCGGCGCTGCGGCCGCGCGCGTCCGGCGCCTGCACGGACCCCTGCACCCCCAACTGCGTCGCCCCGCTCGACGTCGACGCCGGCCCCCTGCCGGCGGGCCTCGTCGCCGGCGACGGCGGCATCACGCCCGCCCCCGGGCCCGCCCCGACGACGTCGTGCACGTCGCTCTCCATCACGCCGAGCGCCGCGCCCGCGACCGACGTCGTCGTGACGTCGACGAGCACGCCGGCGACGCTCACGTTCGCGAGCGCGCTCGCGCCGGCCGGGTGCAACCCGACCGCCCCGCCGCCGCTCTGGTACACCGACAAGTTCGACGTCGCCCAGATGGACCCCGGCGTCCCCGGCAAGATGTCGGTCGTCGTGCCGATCGCGCAGACGGTCACCGTGGGGGCGGTGCTCGGCGCGTTCTCGGCGAGCGTGACCTCGAACATCCGGGTGTCGGTGAAGGAGGCCGGCGCCGTGAACCCGCCCCCCGCCGGCGCCTCGTTCGCCGACTTCCCCGCCGAGCTCGCCGGCGATCCCGCCGATCCCGGCCTCGCGATCCTCTATCCGTATCATGATACGATGTTCCCCCTCGGGCTCCTCCCGCCGCTCCTGCAGTGGAGCCACGGCGGATCCCCCGCCACCGGCGGCGTCGTCGTGACCCTCCGCTACCCCGCGACCGGGACGCCGATCTTCGAGGTGTCGCAGCTCGTCTCCGAGTCGATGACGAGCCCGGTCCCGCTCCGCGCCGCGCAGCCGCGCTACCCGATCCCCGCCGCGTCGTGGTTCGCCTTCGAGCAGACGATCCACCGGAACCGCGGAACCTACGGAGACGCGGGGCGCATCCTCGTGCGGCGGCGCGTCGGCGCGACCACCTACAAAGCGAAGTCGATCGACGTCCACGTGGCCCCGGGCCAGCTCAAGGGGCGCATCTACTACAACTCCTACGGGACGGCCCTCGTCTCGAACTACTCCGGCGCGAAGCAGTCCGCCGGCGGCGCCTTCCCCGCCGGGAAGTTCGGCGCGGCGACGCTCGTCATCCCTCCGGGGGCGGCGACGCCGACGGTCGCGGCCGGCTACGGGGGAGCGGGCGGGTGTTACGTCTGCCACTCGGCGTCCGCCAACGGGAGCACGCTCGTCACCGCGAGCGAAGGCTACGTCGCGACGAAATACACGTTCCCCGGGACCCCACCGAACGGCGGCACCTCCCTCGGCTCGGCCGCGATGATCTTCGGGGCCATCAACCCGACGTCGACGCGGATGTTCTCGAGCGCGGGCGCCTTCAGCGGCGACAGCACCTCGCGCCTGCGCGACGGCGCGGGCGCGCTCATCGCGGGCAGCAACGCCCCGGCCGCGCTCAAGGCGGGGTTCCCCTCGTTCGCGACCGACGGCGCCGCGGTCGCGTTCACCTACCGCGGCGGCAACGCGAGCCCGCTCTCGGCCCTCGCCGCGGACGGCTCGTCGCTCGCGATGATGGACTTCGACGGCGACCGCACGTTCTCGAACTTCCGCAAGCTCGTCACGCCCGGCGGCGGCCCGTCGGTGTGGCCGTCGTTCTTGCCCGCAGGCCAGGGCGGGGTCGTCTACCAGGTCGAGACGCGGACCTCGCCCAACGGCGGCTACGGCTTCACCCGCCACGACTGCGAGTGCTCGACCTACGCGGGCGCGACCGGCGAGCTGTGGTGGGTGAGCACCGACGCCTCGCCCGTCGCGACGCGGCTCCACCGCGCCAACGGCTACGACGCGACCGGCGCCGCGAACGCCCTGCCCGCGAGCCCCACCACCGGCCACGCGGTGTTCGGCGGCGCGGCGGGGCCGGGAGGCGGAGACTTCTACGAGCAACGGTACAACTACGAGCCGACCGTGCTGCCGACCACCATCGGCGGCTACTCGTGGGTCATCTTCACGTCCAGGCGCGCGTACGGGAACGTGGCGACCATCAACCCGTACGCCTCGGATCCGCGCTTCGACGACATCTCGATCGACCCGACCCCGAAGAAGCTCTGGGTCGCCGCGATCTCCGGCTCGCCCGCCGAGGGGACGGATCCCAGCTTCCCCGCGTTCTACCTCCCGGGCCAGGAGCTCATCGCCGGCAACTCGCGCGCCGTCTTCTCCCTCGAGGCGTGCCACCCCGCGGTCGCGGCGAGCCCGGGCCCCGCGAACCTCTGCGACAGCGATCTCGACTGCTGCGGCGCGCCCGGCGCGGCGTCGTGCGTGCTCGATCCGCCGCCGCTCGCGAGCCCGCCGGTGAAGCACTGCATCGCCACGTCGAGCGCGACGTGCCGCACCGTCGGTCAGACGTGCGCGATGACCTCCCAGTGCTGCAACGCGGTGACCGGCGGCGTCTGCGCCGGCGGCGTCTGCACCGACCCGCCGCCGTACTTCGAGGACCGCACGATGTCGCGCGTCTGGAACGCGACGTGCCCGGTCGGACACCTCACCCGCTGGGGGCTCTTCGACTGGCGCTCGATCACGCCGGCGGGGACCGGCATCGAGTTCGCCGCCCAGACCTCCGTCGACGGCGTGAGCTGGTCGCCGGCGGCGCCGGTCACCTTCGCGAAGGCGGAGGGCGCGAGCGTCGTCGCGCCGCTCTGGGCCACGAGCGGCGCGCCCGTGTCGGCGGCGCTCGGCCAAGCGAGGGGCAGCACCGACGCCACCTGGCTGAAGATCACCGCGACCTTCCGCGTGAGCGCAGACCACTCCAAGGCGCCCACCCTCGTCGACGTGCGGCAGGCGTCCGACTGCCCGCCGGCCGAGTGACCTCGTCGGCGCACCGCCGGCGCGCGCTCTACCGAGTCAGAAGACCTGCCACCACTTCTTC
>JAEUKG010000975.1 GCA_016794325.1 Myxococcales bacterium
CTCGGAGCACGCGGCGCGGCTCGGGTGCGATCCGCACTCGCCGACGCTGGCGTCGACGGGCGCGTCGGCGCCGCCGCCGTCGGGGATCGGCGCGGCGTCGCCGGGCTTGCCAGCGTCGACCGCGGGCGCGGCGACGTCGGCCGACGCGTCGGCGCCCGCGCGCGGAGGATCGGCGGGCGCGGACGACGAGCACGCCGCCGCGAGGCCCAGGGGGAGGGCGAACAACGCGAAAACACTCTTCTTCATGGTCCCTTTCCCGGAGCGCGGTGCGGTCATAGCACGCCGCCGCCCTGGGTCGAGGATCTCACTTCGGGACGCAGGTCGTCAGGATGAGCCGCGGCTTCGGGAGGGTCTTGGACTCCTTGCTCGCGATCACGATCCGCCCGTTCGAGTCTCGGATCAGGAGCACGCCGATCTCGATGACGGTTCGGCCGCCGAAGCGCGCCTTGAACGCCGCGGGATCGAGCGTCGCCTTCACCGCGACGTCGTTGTTGTTGAGGGTGAGGGTCCCCGCGAGGCCGTCGAAGTCCACCGGCGACGCGATCATCGTCCCGCCGCCGGCGGGCCGGTCGGGCCCCCAGCCCTTCCCGGGGTTGCCGTCGGTGCGACGGCACGCGTCGGCGCCCGCGTAGGTGCCGCCCACGGCGACGCGCTCCACCCAGTCGATGCGCATGGGGTGGATCGAGACGTTGCCGGCCTTCGTCGGCAGCCCGCCTGCGCAACCCGAGCAGTTGGGGTCGGCCGCGAGCTCGAGCCGCATCGCGGTCACCGTGGCGAGGTCGATGCCGGTGTCGGACGGCTCCCGGAACGTCATCGCCACCATGTCGAAGTTCAGGTACTCGAAGTCCCCGAACGAGTTCGCCATCGCGCACCCGTTGCTGGCCCACCCGGTGTCCTTCGACACGTCGAACACGCGTTCGACGGTGGTGCACCCGGCGTCGCCGCCGGCGTCGCCGCCCCCGCCCCCGCCTCCGCCGTCGGGCGCGGAGTTGGACCCGCTGTCGGCGGGGGCGCCCGCTTCGGCCGGCGGCGCGGGCGTGTCGCCGCTGGCGTCGAACGCGTCGCAGCCGGAGACGATCGCGGCGCCCGCCGCGGCGCTGGCGAAGACGAGGGTGGCGGCGAGAGCGCGCATGGTGACCCGATTGTCACTCCTCGATGGGCGCAGCGCAAACTCGAGTGGCGCCCGCGGGGGCGGCTCCTGCGTCTCCCCGCAGGTTGGGCTAGAGGCCCGCCCCACTCCGGCCCCGGCCGGCTCAGATCGCGCGGACGAGCTCGATCTCGTGGCCCTTGGAGCAGCGCGCCTTCATCCGCGCCCGCGCCTCGGACTCGGGGATCGCGACTTTCTCCTTGCACACCGGGCACTTCACTTCGATCTTGGGCTCCTCGGTCTCGGTCATGGGGTTCTCCTCCAAGGGCTCAACGGAAAGCGCAGCCCGTTCTTCCTACCTGGTATAACCAGCGGAACCAGGACGACGTGACGACGGTTCTCTCGACTCTCGGCAACTTGCGTGCGGTTCTCGTCACCGGCAAGGGTGGTGTGGGGAAGACGACCGTCACCGCGTCGATCGCGCGCATGCTCGCCGCGAGCGGGCGCCGCGTCCTGTGCGGTGAGACCGCGGTCGACGACCAGACCACGTCCCCCCTCGGCGCGGCGCTCGGGGTCGAGGGGAAGGTGGGTGAAGACCCGACACCCGCGGGGCCCAACCTGGACGTCGTCATCTTGCAGGCCACGCGCGGCCACCGCGCGTTCCTCCGCGACGCGCTCAAGGTGAACCTGCTCGCCGACGCCGCGCTCCGGTCGGCGGCCATCCGGCGCTTCTTGATGGCGGCGCCCTCGTTCCCCGAGATGGGGATGCTCTACCGCGTCCTCGAGCTCGTGCGCCTCCGCCTCTCCGACGGCTCCCCGCGCTACCACACGGTGGTGCTCGATCTGCCCGCCACGGGCCACGCGCTCGCGCTCGCGCAGATCCCGTCGAGCCTCCTCCGCATCCTCCCTGGGGGGCCCATCGTCGAGGCGGTGAAGGAGGGGCTCGGGCTCATCATGGATCCCGCGCAGACGGGCTCGGTCGTCGTCACGCTCCCGGAGACGCTCCCGGTGAGCGAGGCCCTCGAGCTCGCCGACGGCATCCGCAAGCACCAGCTCCCCCTCGCCGCCGTCGTCGCCAACCGCGTCCCCTACGATCCGTTCAGCGCCGCCGAGAAGGCCTCCGTGCTCGGTCACGTGAAGAGCGCGGGCCCCACCCTCGGCGTCCGCTCGCTCGAGCGCATCGAGCGCTCGCGGGCGGCGCTCGCGCGCCTCGCCGAGGCGCGGGGCGACGTCCCCATGTTCGTCGTCCACGACTCGTGGGCCGAGGGAGCGGCGCTCCCCGCGGAGCTCGCGGTCTCTCTCGCCGGAGGGGTGCCGTGACCGAGAGGCCATCGGACCATCTGCGCTTGCGAACCCAACCGTCCTTCCTCGAGCCCCTGGTGGCGAACAAACGCGTCGTCGTCTGCTGCGGCGCGGGCGGCGTCGGCAAGACCACGACGTCGGCGGCGCTCGGGCTCGCCGGCGCGCTCGCGGGGCGCCGCGTGCTGGTCCTCACGATCGATCCCGCGCGCCGACTCGCGGAGGCGATGGGGATCCCGGAGACGAGCCGCGCGCCCGCGCGCATCGATCCCGAGCGCCTCGCGCGTGCCGGCGCCGACGGCGCGGGCGAGCTCCACGCGTGGATGCTCAACCCGGCCGTCGTCTTCGAGGGCATGGTCCGGCGCCTCACGACCGACGAGGCGCGCGTCCAGCAGATCCTCGACAACCGCCTCTACAAGCACATCTCGGGCATGGTCGCGGGGATGCAGGAGTACACCGCCGCCGAGGCGCTCTACACGCTCTACGAGTCCGGCGCCTACGATCTCATCGTCCTCGACACCCCGCCGTCCCGCAACGCGCTCGAGTTCCTCGAGGCGCCGCGCAAGCTCTCGGCGTTCCTCGACGAGCGCATCATCAACGTCTTCTTGCCGAAGAAGGGCGGGATCCTCAAGGCGGCGTCGGGCCTCATCGAGAACGTGTTCACCCGCATCTTCGGGCCCGGCTTCTACGGTGAGCTCCAAGGGTTCCTCGACGCCTTCAGCGGCATGTTCGGGAGCATGCGCGCCCACAGCGAGGCGGTGCGCACCCTCCTCACCTCGGAGGAGGCGACGTTCGTGCTCGTCACGAGCCCCGAGCCGTCCGCCCTCGTGGAGGCGAACTTCTTCCAGGCCAAGATCGAGGCGCTCGGCGTCCCGTTCGCCGGCTACGTCCTCAACCGGAGCTGGGCCTACACCCGCGGCTACGCCTCCCCCGAGCTCATCGAGATGGGCGACGCCCCGTCGCCCGAGCTGGCCTCCGGGATGGCGAAGCTCCGCCAGCTCGCCGTCGAGGAGCGTCGCCGCGCCGATCGCGACCGAAAGCTCCTCACGGGCCTGAAATCGCGCACGGCCTCCGGCCACGCCCTCGCGACCCCGCACCTCGGGGGCGCGATCGAGGACCTCGCCGGCCTGGTCGACCTCGCGCGGAACCTCGTCCAGACCGAAGAGCTGCCCCCTTCCTCTCGCCCGCCTCCTTCCGTACGATAGGCCCAGGGCCTCCGCACGGCAGGGCCTCCGCGCCGCACCGTCAGGTTGGTCGAGCTCGCGGGCCGGGATCCTCGGTCCGATCGTCGCCGTGCGCCCGGTCGGGCCGATCGGGCGGGGGGCAATTCGTCGTCGCCTTGCCCGCCGGGGGCAAATTGTTGTTCGCTGATCTCGCTCGACAATTTACGCTCCCGAAGGGACGGATGGCGCAAGACACGGACTTCTACAAACTGCCGCGCGTCGTGCAGGATCGGTTCGTCAGCGCGACCGGCAGCGTGTTCTCGCCCGTGCCCATCGCGGTGCGCTACGGCGGGCCGAAGACGGGCGTCGCCTGGCTCGGCGCCACGCTCGCGGGGGTGATCGTCGTGCTCGCCACCTTCCTCGTCGGCTTCGGCAGCCTCGAGAGCGGCCTCGCGATCCACGGCGCGGCGGCCATCCTCGCGTATCTGGTCGGGTTCTTCGCGATGGCGATGGGCGTGCTCGTCTACCTCGCCTACGCCTTCCGCGAGAAGAAGCTCCCGTTCCGCGCCGGGGTCTACGTCTTCCCCGCGTGCCTCATCGACGCCCGCACGAAGAGCTTGCGCGTGTTCCCGCTCGGCGAGGCGACGAACATCGCCGCGATCCCGGGCGGCGCCCGCGTCGTGTTCCCTCGCGGCTCCTTCGACGTCGACGCCGACCCGGCGGCGACCGAGCGCCTCAACGCGGCCCGCATCGAGGCGCCGCAGGCGCTCGAACGCGGCGATCCGAACGAGCTCGTCACCCTCGATCCGCTCTACAACCCGCGCTTCTCGAGCCCGGTCGGTCCGCGCGATCCGTACACGCTCGCGCTCCCGATCTGGGCCAAGCTCCCGTACGTGATCGCGGGCGTGTTCGGCCTCGTGCTCGCGCCGACCATCTGGGCCCTGCGCAATTTCGTCTCCGACGGCAAGATGTACAAGGCCGCGGTCGCCGCCGACAGCGTCGCCTCCTACAACGCGTACCTCGCGCGCGCGTCGCGCTACAAAGACGAGATCGCCACCGTCGCCCTCCCGCGGGCCGAGCTCAAGGTGGCGGAGGCCAAGGGCACGCCCGAGGCGCTCATCGAGTACCAGGCGTCGCACCCGGGCTCGAAGATCCAGGGCGAGGTGGACGTCGCGATGCGGGCCGCCATGCTCGCGACCCTCGAGAAGGCCAAGGCCGACGGCACGCTCGCGTCGCTCCAGGCGTTCGCGAAGAAGTACCCGAACCACAAGGTCGAGCCCGAGCTCAAGGCCGCGATCCACGCCGTCTTCACCCGCGAGCTCGAGGCGTACAAGGCGAAGGCCCCCGGGAAGGACAAGGCGATCGTCCCCTTCGTCGAGCGCCTCTTCGCCTGGGCCGAGAAGAAGGGCGGGAAGGTGGAGGTTCGCTTCCGCCGCAAGCCGGTGAAGTCGCTCTTCCGCGCCGACGAGTTCCTACAGAAGACGCCCACCTACAACGGCGAAATCTCCCATCCTTCCAAGTATTTCGACGCGAAGCACCAGAGCGCGCGCGAGGCCCAGGTGGGCGCGCAGATCGTCGAGAAGTTCGACAAGGGCATCTCCGCCGAGCTGTTCGACTACCAGCTCGGCGCGGAGGTGGTCGACGACGCGCCGGTCACCGTGCCCACGCTCCGCATCACGTACCTGCCGGAGTGGTCGACCCACACCTACGTGAGCAAGAACCCGCGCGGCAGCTTCGTGGGGATCATCTTCCAGTACGAGGTCGAGTTCCTCATCCCCGGCGACGCGGCGCCCTTCAAGTGGAAGAACGACATCTTCAAGGGCGCCGCGCTCGGCGTGCTCAAGGAGAACGAGCCGATCGGCCAGGAGGAGAAGGTCTACGAGGCGATGGCCCAGGAGGCGTACAAGACCTTCCTGACTCGCTTCTTCGCGCTGTGGTTCCCGGCCGAGAAGTAGGCTTCTCGACGGCGAGGCCCGCCTCCTCGGGGTACGATGTGCCCATGCGCAGCGACGTCGTGGGGAGCGGATGGTGGGGGGTCGGTCTGGCGACGACCGTGGCCGCCGTGGCCGCGTGCGGAGCCTTCAGCGCCGATCCGCCGTCGCCGCCGAAGGGCGAAGCCGACGCGGGGCCCACGCCGGACGCGGGCGCGAGCGGCTCGAGCTCGTCGTCCAGCGGGGGCGTCGACGGCGCGTGCACCAACTGCCCACGCCTCGTGGCCAAGGTGGCGGGTGAGACCATCCGCGGCTTGACGGTGGCGCCGGAGGGCATCGTCGTCGCGCTCGGCAAGCCGGACACGGTGATGGTGCTTCCGCCCGGGGGAGCACCCACCCCCACGGACCTCCGGGGCTTCGACAGCCCGTTCGGGCAGGTGCACTCCGTGCGATCGGACGGCGCGAAGCTCTTCTTCGGCACGACCACCGGCGACTTCGCCGGCAACCTGGGCGTGTATTCGGCGCCCTCGCTCGGGAGCGAAGCCCAGCGGTTCACGATCGCGTCGTTCCCCTGCCGCAGCTTCGCCGTGGTCCAGCCGAACGTCTTCTGCCACGACGGCACGAGCTCCGCCATCGCGCGGCTCGGGCCGGTGGAGATCGAGCAATGGGCGACGAGCCCCGGCGTCGTTCGACACCTCACGACCGACGGGACGACGTTGTTCTGGACCGCGACCGAGGGCCTCTACTCACGGGGAGTGATGGACGGCGCGGCGGCCGGGATCCGCGTCGTCCAGGCGGACTACCACGGCGTCGACCACGCCGACGGCGCGCTCTACCTCCTCGAGGGGAGCGGCGCGGTCGTCAAGCGTGTCCTCGCCACGGGCGCGAGCGCGATCGTGACGGGCCCGTACGCGAGCAGCGAGCCGCCGGGACCGCTCGCCGTCAGCGGCGGCAAGCGGGTCGTGTGGGCGCGCGGCGCGGAGATCTGGTCGCTCGACCTCCGCTGAGGCGGCCGCGCGTCAGGGCTTCTTGGCGGGAGGCGCCTTGGCGGGGCCCTTCGCGGGAGGCGCCGCGCCCGGCTTCTCGACCAGCCACGCCTTGTAGGCGTCGTTGGAGGGCGGTCGCCCGAGGAAGCGCGTGACGAGCGCCTCCGCGTCTTCGGACCCTCCGGGCTCGAGCACCGCCGCGCGGTAGTCGGCGGCGGCCTTGGGGTCGAAGAGGCCGTCCTTCTTGAAGCGCGAGAACATGTCCTCGGCGAGGGCGAGCGCCCACTGGTAGCCGTAGTACGAGGCGTCGTAGCCCATGAGGTGGCCGAAGGTCGCCTGGAAATGTGTATTTTCCACGTACTTGAACGGCGTGTACGCGTTCTGCACGTCCTCGAGGACCTTGGTGCTCGCGACCGGGTGCTCCTTCGCGGTGTGGTAGCTCTGGTCGAGCGCGGCGAGGAAGAGCTGCCGCGAGGTGTGGAGGCCGCGGCCGAAGCTGCGCGACCGCACCATCGCCGTGTACAGGGCGTCGGGGATCTTCTCGCCCGTCTTGTGGTGGGTCGCGAAGAGGTCGAGCACCTCCTTCGACCACGCCCACTCCTCGAGCATCTGCGAGGGCGCCTCGACGAAGTCGCGCTGCACCGAGGTGCCCGAGAACGCGGCGAGCTCCGAGCGCGACAGGAGGTGGTGGAGCACGTGGCCGAACTCGTGGAAGAACGTGACCGCGTCCTGGTGGCTCATGAGCGCCGGCGCGCCCGGCGCCGGCTTCGGGAAGTTGCACTCGATCGCGGCGATGGGGAGCAGGCGCGAGCCGTCGGCCATGAGGCGCGTGTCGCGGATGCTGAAGACGGCCGCGTGTTTGTACTTGCCGTCGCGGGGGTAGAGGTCGAAGTAGAAGCGCCCGAGGGGCCGGCCGGCGTCGTCGGTGACGTCGTAGGCGGTGACGTCGCCGTGCCACTTCGGCGCGTCCGGCGCCTCCTTGTAGTGCACGCCGTAGAGCTTCTCGGTCACGGTGAGGAGCCCGGTCTTGACCTTGCCGACCTCGAGGTATTCGCTGACCGCCTTCGAGTCGAGGCCGTACTTCTCCTTGCGGACCTGGTCCTCGAGGTAGAGCCGGTCGGACGGGTAGACGGGGCCCTTCGGGTCCTGGCCGAGCTTCTTCTTCATCGCGCGGAAGTCGGCCATCTCCTCGGCGCTCTTCTTGTCGACGTGCCGGCGGAGGTCCTCGAGGAACGCCGCGACCCGCTTCGGGTCCTTCGCCATGCGCTTCTCGAGCACGTACGCCGCCCACGTGTCGTAGCCGAGCAGGAGCGCCTTCTTGTGCCGGAGGGCGATGATGCTCTCGAGGAGGGCCACGTTCTTCTCGGCGGCCCGGTTGTCGAAGAGCTTGTAGAGCTCGAGCGCGAAGGCGCGGTCCTTCGCGTACTGGATGACCGGGAAGTAGTCCGGGTAGTCGGTCGTGACCTTGATCTTCCCGCTCGGGCCCGGCTTGTGCGACTCCATGTAGGATGCAGGGAGCCCGTCGAGCTGCTTGGGCGTGGCCTCGAGCGAGAGGGTGGCGGCCGAGAGGTTGGTCTCGAACTCCTGGGCGAGCGCGGTGAGCCGCTCGTTCATCTCGGTGAGCTCGCGGCGCTTGTCCTTCGGCAGCTCGAGCCCGTTGCGGCGGAAGTCGCGGAGCGTGTGCTCGAGGAGCCGCGCGCGGGCGCCCTTCAGCGGCTCGCCCTTCTGGGCGTAGGCCTTGACCACGCCCGCGAGGGCGTCGTCGAGGTAGAGGGCGGTGTCGAAGCGATCGACCTTGGGCTCGCACGCCTTCGCCGCCTCGCGGACCGCCCCGTCGGGGTGGGCGACCGCCATCAGCGCCGGGAAGTCGCCCGCGTTCTTCATCGCGAGGAAGACGAGGTCGAGCTTGCCGAGCGTCGTGTCCCAGGTGAGGTCGGCGGGCGGTCGTCCGGCCTGCGACTTGACCTCGTCGAGGAGCGACTTCGCGCGCGCGAGCCCCTCGTCGCACACCCGGGTGACGCCCTCCTTGGTGAGCCCCATCGGCACCGGATCCACGTCGAGCGGCAACATCGCCGGGGCGGGCGCCGCGGGAGCCGTCGCGACGCGCGGCGGCTCGGGGGGCGGCGGTAGCTTCGGCGGCGCCTGGTTCGACGGCGGATCGCCCCCGCACGCGAGGACGAGGGAGAGCAGGGCGGCGAAGGTGAGGGCGCGTCTCATCGGGGCGTGACCCTAAATCGAACGCGCGCGCGCCAAAAGGGGTTTCTCTCGGCGCGTCAGCCCGACAAGACGTAGCCGCGCGCCGGGCGCCCCGTCGCCTCGGAGACGATGCGCGCGTAGAGCGCCACCTGGCGCACGTAGGCGGCCTCGCGCGGGCCGAGGTCCACGTCGGTCTTGAAGTCGACGACGATCCAGCCGTCGTCTTCCTCGAACGCGAGGTCCACCGCGCCGTCGGTGACGTCGTCGCCCGAGGCGGTGGTGAGCGCGACCTCGCGGCGGACGTCGCTGGCGCTCCGCGCCCGGGCGAGGAGCGGGTGGGCGAGGATGCGCGAGGCGACGGCGGCCGCGATCTCGATCTCGGCGGGCGCCGCGCCGACCGCGCGCCCCGACACCCCGGCGAGGCGCGCCACCGCCTCCGGCCCCGCGTCGAGCGCCACCGCCGAGAGCACCGCGTGCACGAGGACCCCGAAGCGCTTGCCGCTCGGGCGCGCCTCGCCGTCGGGGCGCGCGAGCTTCACGATCTCGACCGTCACGTCGGCCTCGGCGCCGTCGGCCTTTCGCTCCGTCACCGTCCGCACGACGGTGCTCTTCACCGCGCCCCGCTCGCGGAGCGCGGCCAGGCGGGCGGCCCACGCCGCGTGCATCTCTTCGCCCTCGCGCGCGACGGCGCCCGAAGCGTCGGCGGAGAGGATGCGCTGCTGGCGGAGCCCGGCCTCGTCCTCCTTGTCGAGCTCGAGCGCGCGGGGATCCCACCACACGACCCGGTGATCGCCCGCCTCCGGATCGTGCTCGCCCGGCATCACCGAGTCGGTCTCGTCGCGCTCGGCGCGTGGCGGGCGCAGCGCGACCGAGTCGCGGCCGAAGCGCGGGCAACCGGCGGCCTCGCGCGACGCGCGCCGAGCGCGGGCCTTGGGGTACAGGGCGGGGAAGAGCGGGTCGACCCACCCTTCGACGCGCTCGTCGCCGACGACGGGCACGACGAGGAGGTCGCGCGCGCGCGTCGCCGCGACGTAGAGGAGGCGCGCCGCCTCGTGGCGATCCTCCTCCAGCATCGCGTCGCGGTGGACCACGAGATCGTGGGGCGCGCACCCGGCGAGCGGCGTGGCCCACAGGCCGCGCGCCGAGTCGACGTAGCGGGACGGCTCTTTGTGGGTGTGGGGCGCGGTGGGGTCGACGAGCACCACGACCGGGAACTCGAGGCCCTTGGCCTTGTGCACCGTCATGATGCGGACGCCGTCGGTGCCCTCCTCGACCGCGGGCGCCTCACCGGCCGCGCCGCGCTCGGCGTCGTCCTCCAGCTTGTGGACGAACGAGCGGAACGACGTCGCGCGGCGGGCCTCGAAGCGCCGCGCGAGGTCCATCACCCGGAGCACGTTGGCGAGCGCCTGCTCTCCGGTGGGCCAGATCGCGATCCCGGCGTGGGCCCGCGTCTCTTCGAGGAGCGCGCGCACCGTGTCGGCGATGGGGCGGCGGTTGCGGGCGAGGTGGAGCGCGCGCAGCACCGCGAGCGCGGGCGCGACCGGCTCCGTCAGCGGGTCGCCCGCGAGATCGGGGGCGTGCATGGGGTGGAGCGGCCCGCGGGCGCGGGCGGCGAGCAGCGCGTCGTCGCCGAGGGCGAAATACGGCCCGCGGAGCGTCGCGTACACCGCGTGCTCGTCGTCGGGCCACTCGATCGCGGCGAGCGCCGTGCGAAGGGCGATCACCTCCTCGCGCTCGTGGAAGCTCTTGCCGCCGACGAGGACGTGGGCGAGGCGGCGGGCCTCGAGCGCGCGCACGTACGGCCGGGTGAGGTCGGAGCCGAAGGAGACGAGGCGCTTGAAGAGCAGGCACACGTCGCGGGTCTCGAACGGCCGCTCGCCGCCGCCGGGCGTCGGCACCTTCCAGCCGCTCTTGCCGACGAGCCAGTCGACGAACGCGCCGACGACGTCGGGGGCGCTCTTCTCGATCGACCAGCTCGTGATGCGCCCATAGTCGGAGTAGGGGCGCGGGACGGGGAGCGCGATCACCGAGGGGCGGCCGGTCGCGTCGTCGCGCGTCGCCGACAGCGCGACGTAGTCCGCTTGACCCTTCTGGCCGGTCATCACCGGAGTGAACGCGGCGTTGACCACGCTCTGGATCGACGGCGACCCGCGGAAGCTCGACGTCAGGTGGACGAGGCTCGCGCCGCGCTCGAGCAGGCGCGCCTTGATCGCCTCGTACAGCGAGACGTCGGCGCGGCGGAAGCGGTAGATGCTCTGCTTCGGGTCGCCGACGACGAACAGCTTGCCGGGGATCGGAGTCACCTGGGCGCCGTCCTCCTCGCCGGGGTCGTCGGCGGCGATGAGGAGGAGGATCTCGGCCTGGAGGGGGTCGGTGTCCTGGAACTCGTCCACGAGGAGGTGGGTGAAGCGCCGCTGCAGCTCCTCCCGCACCGGACGGTCCTTGACCAGGAGGTCGCGCGTCTTGACGAGGAGGTCGAGGAAGTCGAGCCGCCCCGACTTCGCCTTCGCGTCCTCGAAGCGCGCGACGAGCGGGGTGAGCTCGCGGTAGAGGCACGCCGCGAGGTCGGCGTCGCAGCGGTCGAGCGTCGACGTGAGGTTCGCGCGGACGGCGTCTCGCCGCGCGAGCACGTCGGCGCGCAGGATCTCCGGCCCGAACATCTTGCCGGAGCCTTGCCACGTCCACCCCTTCATCCGCAGGATGCTGCGGAGATCGGCCTCGAGCCCGTCGTAGTCCCGGCCCTCGCGCACCGCCTCCCGGCGCGTGATCTCGGTCACCGCGCGCGACAGCTGCTCGAGGTGCTCCACCAGGTAGTTCTTGCGATCCGCGCGCTTC
>JAEUKG010001016.1 GCA_016794325.1 Myxococcales bacterium
CCCCGAGGGGAGCTCCTCGGGATCGTCTTGGGGCCCGGAACTACACGCGAAACCGGCGCTCGCGAGCGCCGCCGCGAGCGCCGCCAAGAGCGCCCGCGACCTCGACCGTACGACCCTGGATGCCATCGCACGAGGTGACACGCGGGCCCGCGCGCGGTCTCAACGGCGCGCTCGCGCCCGTCGCGCTCCCCGCGAGGTTCGTGGCCGGAGCCGCCCCGCTGTGGTACCCGAAGACGCTCCGTGTCCCTCGTCGCCCTCGGCAAGAAGCCCCCGCGGCGCGCCCCCGCGTCGTTCCTCCCCACCACCCGCGAGGAGATGGAGGCCCGGGGGTGGGACGAGCTCGACGTGCTCATCGTCACCGGCGACGCCTACGTCGATCACCCGGCGTTCGGCCCGATCCTCATCGCGCGCTTCCTCGAGGGGCGCGGCCTGCGGGTCGGCGTCGTCGCCCAGCCGTCGTGGACGGGCCCCGAGGACGTCGCGCGCATGGGCAAGCCGCGGCTCTTCGTCGGCATCTCCGCCGGCAACCTCGACTCGATGCTCAACAAGCTCACCGCGCAGAAGAAGGTGCGCGGCGAGGACCAGTACTCCCCCGGCGGCCGCACCAACATGCGCCCGAACCGGGCGACCATCGTCTACGCGAACCTCTGCCGCCAGGCGTTCCCGGGCACGCCGATCGTCCTCGGCGGCATCGAGGCCTCGCTCCGTCGCATCGCTCACTACGACTACTGGTCGGATCAGGTGCGCCGCTCGATCCTCCTCGACGCCAAGGCCGACCTCCTCGTGTTCGGCATGGGCGAGCGCCCCGCCTGGGAGATCGCGCGCCGGCTCGACGCCGGGGAGCCGGTCTCGGCCCTCCGCGACGTCCGGGGCACCGCCTACGTGATGCACTCGCCGTCGGCGTGGAAGCCGCTCGCCGACGACCCCAGCCGCTTCGTCAAGGACGGCAAGGTCGTCGTCTTGCCGTCGTACGAGGAGGCCTCCGCCGACAAGGCCGCGTTCGCGCGGATGTCGCGGGCGTTCCAGTACGAGACGAACCCCTTCAACGGCCGCCCGCTCCTCCAGGTGCACGGCCAGCAGGCGGTGTACTTCAACCCGCCGGCGCTCCCCCTCGAGGAGCGCGACATGGACGGCCTCTACGATCTGCCGTTCGAGCGCCGCCCGCACCCGTCGTACGACGAGCCGATCCCCGCCTACGAGACGGTGAAGAGCTCGATCGTCACGATGCGAGGCTGCTTCGGCGGCTGCACCTTCTGCAGCATCACCGAGCACGAGGGCCGCGTCATCCAGAGCCGCAGCGAGGAGAGCGTCTTGCGCGAGGTGCGCGCGCTGTCGCGGATGAGCGGGTTCTCGGGGACGATCACCGACGTCGGCGGGCCCACCGCCAACATGTACAAGCTCGCGTGCAAGGACGAGGCGACCGAGCACGCGTGCCGGCGCCTGTCGTGCGTACACCCCGAGGTCTGCGAGAACCTGAAGACCGACCACGGGCCCCTCGTGCGGCTCCTGCGCAAGGTGCGCGAGGAGCGCGGCATCAAGCGCGTCTTCGTCGCGTCCGGCGTCCGCTACGATCTCGCGACGAAGAGCCCCGAGTTCATCCGCGAGCTCGCCGCCCACCACACCGGGGGCCAGCTCTCGGTCGCCCCCGAGCACGTCGACGACGCGGTGCTCGGCAAGATGAAGAAGCCGGGCATCCGCGAGTACGAGCGCTTCGCGAGCGAGTTCGCCTGCGCGAGCGAGGCCGCGGGCAAGGAGCAGTACCTCGTCCCGTATTTCATCACCGGCCACCCGGGCTCGAAGCTCTCCGACACCATCGATCTCGCGCTCTACCTGAAGGCCCAGAACCTCCGGCCGCGGCAGATCCAGGACTTCATCCCCACCCCGATGGCGGTGGCGACGACCATGTATCATACAGGTATCGACCCGCTCACGGGCGAGCCGGTCTACACCGCCAAGGATCTCCGCGAGAAGCGCATGATGAAGGCGCTCCTCTTCTGGTGGGATCCAGCCCACCACGACCTCGCGCGCGAGGCGCTGCGCAAGGCGGGCCGCTCGGATCTCATCGGCCGCTCGCCGCGTTGCCTCGTGCCCCCGGGCTACGGGCACACGCCGGCGCGGCCGGGCCCGAGGCCGCCGGGCAAGGGCGCGCCTTCCGGGCGCGGCCAGCCGAGCGGGCGGAGCGGCCCGGGCCTCAGCGGGCCTTCGGCACGTCGCGGCCGAGGGCGTGGTCCATCCTGACGCGGGCGATGCGCGCGTCGACCGCGGCGTTCAGCGCCTCGAGCCGCGCGCGGGTGAGCTCGGTCTCGGCGTCGGTGAGCGTGGTCGACGTCGCGCGCCCGGCGTTGAAGAGCTCGTGGGCGACGCGGTAGGCCTCCTCCGCGCTCGCGATCTGGCGCTTGGTGGTGACGAGCGCGACCTCGGACTCGCGGAGCGCCTGCCACGCCTGCGAGACCTCCATCGTGAGCCCATCCATGAGCGCCCGCTTCTGGGCCTCGGCCTGGGCGACCCGCGCCTCGGGCTCGGCCGCCGACGGCCCCGCGAAGAGCGCGTCGTTCGGTGACCAGGTGAGCTGCGCCGAGACGTCCCACGTCGGGAACCACTCCTGCGCCTGGGGGATGCGGCGCTGGTTCGGGTTCGCGTAGGTGACGTTGCCGACGCCGGCGATCTGCGGGTAGTACCCGGCGCGGGCGATGCGCGACTGCTGCTTGAGCGCCTCGACGCTCGCCTCGATGCTGCGGAGCTCGAGCCGGCTCGAGAGCGCCTCGCGCTCGAACCCCTGGAGGTTGCCTTGCACGGGGGCGATCGGACCCTCGAGGCTCTCGCCGGGGACGAGGGGCTCGTCGGTGGTGAGGTGCATCGCCACCCGCACCTGCTTCTCCGTGAGCTCGGCGAGGCTCTTGGCGCGCTCGACGCCGAGCTCGGCCGCGGCGACGCCGGTCTCGGCGCGCAGGACGTCGGCCCGCGAGGCGTTGCCGACGGTGAACTGGTTCTGGGCGTCGGTGAGGTGCACCTTCTGGTCGGCGAGCGCCTGGAGCGCGATCACGACGGCGCCGCGGGCGCGCACCCACGTGTAGAATGCAATCTTCCCCTCCGCCGCCGACTTCGCCCGGGCGGTGAGGACGTCGAGCCGCGCCGCCTCCTGCGCGTGCGAGGCCGCGGTGTAGCCCTGGTTGATGCGCAGGAAGTAGTCCGAGATCGGCACGACGATGGTGCCCTGCAGGAGGTAGTTGTTCACGATCACGGGGAAGCTCGAGCTCGACCCGAAATCGACGGCGACGGTGGGAGACGGGTTGAGCGTCCCGCCCGGAGCCGGCGTGCCGACGAGGCCCGAGCTGCTGAAGAGGGCGGGAGGCGTGAAGCTC
>JAEUKG010001036.1 GCA_016794325.1 Myxococcales bacterium
CCGCGGCGACGATCTCCGAGAGCGTGGTCCCCGCGAGCGCGAAGTCGAGGGTGCAGGCCTCGTCGAGCATCAGTCCGACGGCGAAGAGGTCGGTGGTGGGGCCCACCGATCCGTAGTTCGCGTTCCACTGCTCGGGCGCCGCGTAGCGGGGGGTGAGGCCGCCGGCGCCCGTCGTCGCGAGCCCCGTCGAACCCGCGCGCGCGGTGCCGAAGTCGAGGATCTTCGTCGACGGGCCCGCGGGGCCCGAGACGACCATCACGTTCGACGGCTTCATGTCGCGGTGCACCACCCCGCGCCCGTGCGCGAACGCGAGCGCGTCGAGCAGCGGCTCGAAGACGGCGAGGATCTCGGCGGTCGTGAAGGGGGCGGCGCGACGCTCGGCGCGCTCGCGGATGGCCTCGTCGAGCCCGCGCCCGTCGACCCTCTCGAGCACGACGTAGGGGGCGGGGCCGAGCGGCGTCGACACCTCGCCGACGTCGTACATGCGCACGATGCCGGGGTGCGAGAGCTGGAAGAGGACGCGCGCCTCCCGCGTGAAGCGCGCGACGTCGGCCTCGGACGCGCCGTCGGGCGCGAGCTTGAGGCATTTCACCGCGACCGGCTGGCCGAGCGCGAGGTGGGTCGCGGCGTACACGACGCCGTTGCCGCCCTCGCCGAGCACGCCCTCGACGCGGTATTTCCCCCCGACGACGACGCCGAGCAGCCCGAAGGGGTCGCGGCTCATGGACGGCTCGGGGCGAGCACACCCCCCATGGCGTGGAGCGCGGCCGCGGCGCCCGCGGCCACGTGGTGCCCCACGACGTCGGAGAGCACGGTGCGCTCGGGGTTGATCTCGACCGTCGTCGCCCCCGCGCGCGCCGCCTCGATCACCGGCAGCTGCACGTACGGGAAGGCCGCGCTCGTCCCCACGACCACGACCGCGTCGAAGCCGAGGCGAAGCGCCCGATCGAGGGCGTCGAGCGCGCCGTCGGGCAGCCGCTCGCCGAAGAGCACGACGTCGGGGCGGGCGACGCCGCCGCACGCCGGGCAGCGGGGGACGGCCGCGCCGCCGTCGTCGCCCGACGGCGCGCCGTCGTCCGCGCCCGGCGCCGGCCAGACGTGTGTACAATCCATGCATCTGCGGCGCGCGACCGTGCCGTGGATCTCGATGACGTCGCGCGAGCCCGCCGCGAGGTGCAGCCCGTCCACGTTCTGGGTGAGGACGCACACCCGCCGGCCGCTCTGCTCGAGCTCGGCGATCACGGCGTGGGCCCGGTTGGGGCGGGCGCCCCGGCACGCGCGCACCACCTCGCCCACGTAGCGCCACACGATCTCGGGGCGTCGCCGCATCATCGGCCCCGAGAGCGCCTCCTCGATCGCCATGCCGTCGGGGGTGGCTTCGCGCTCGTAGAGGCCGGCGACCCCGCGGTAGGTCGGCAGGCCCGAGTCGGCGCTGATGCCCGCCCCGGTGACGAACAGGATGCTCCGCGCGGGCGCGAGCGCGGCCGCCGCGGCCTCCGCCGCGTCGCGAGCGGCGCCGGACAGGGGCGCGATCGCCCCCGGGCCGGGCTCCGACCGTTCGGGTACCTGTCCGGACATCGCCCGAAGTGTAGCCAAGACCGCGCGCCCGCGACGATCCAATCGCGGCCGGGCCCGTCGCAGACCGACGGCGCGACCCGGGCGCGCGGCCCCCGCGCGATCCGTCGCGCCCGCGCTCGGCTCGTGCGACAATCCAAGGGCATGTACAAGGTGCTCTTCACGTCGGACTACGAGATCCACGGCAGCGGGATGGGCGACCCCACCGAGCTCGTCGTCGAGCCGACGACCCGGATGCTCGATCAGTTCGATCGCTACGGCGCCAAGCTCACCGTGATGGCCGACGTCGGGGAGATCCTGAAATTCAAGGAGTACCGCGACACGACCGGCCGCGATCGCTTCGATTTCGGGGGCATCCAGCGCCAGCTCGAGCGGGCGGTCACGACCGGCCACGACGTGCAGCTCCACCTCCACTCGTCGTACTTCAACGCGACCTGGGACGAGGCGAAGGGCTACTGGAAGCAGGACTACCGCGAATACGACCTCGCGAGCCTCCCCTACGAGCGCCTCCGGGAGATGATCGCGACCGGCAAGCGCTTCCTCGAGGAGACGCTGCGCGCGAAGGCGCCGGGCTACGAGTGCTTCGCGTTCCGCGCCGCCAACTGGTCGATGCACCCTTCGCCCGACATCGTGCGGGCGCTCGTCGAGTGCGGCCTGCGCATCGACACGTCGGTGTGGAAACACGGCGTCTACGACGACCTCGTGAAGTTCGACTACACCCGCGCCCACAGCGATCTCGTCCCCTGGCCGGTGGACGCGAGCGACGTCTGCCGGCGCGATCCCGACGGCAAGCTCTTCGAGTTCCCCATCTACACCGAGCGCCAGCCCATCTGGGTCTTCTTGACCGCGAACCGCGTGTACCGCGTGGTCGCCCAGCGGCTGAACCCCCTGCCGAACCCCGACGCCGGCGCCCACGGGGCGGGGCCGATGGGGGGAGGCGGGGCGCCCAAGGGCCGCGGCGGGCCCCTCGGGAAGCTCGAGAAGGCGGCGAAGATGCTCCTCCGGCCCCAGCCGTGGAAGATGGACTTCAACCAGTGCACCGGCCGCCAGCTCGTCGAGGGCCTCAAGCGGGTCGAGGCGCGCTACGGCCACCCTCGCCACCCGTTGCCGTTCGTCCTCATCGGTCACTCGAAGACCTTCACCCGGCTGAACGAGCGCATGCTCGCGCCGTTCCTCGCCTACGTGAAAGACAATCCCGACAAGTATAGTTTCGGAACCTTCGCGGACTTCGATCCCGAGGTCTTCCGCGAAGACCGCGCGGCCTGAGTCGGGCGACGGGGTCAGGCGACGGGAAACGGGCGCTGCGACCGGCGCTCGCTCGGCGGCGAGAAGCGCGGCTGGCCGGTGGACTCGGTGACCGCGAGCCAGAGGTCGCGGTCGGGGTCGATCCGCTTCTTCTTGCCGAGGACCTCCGAGAGCGGGACGTGGGTGAAGGTGCGGTGCCAGCGCCCCACGAGCACGTCGGTCTTGCCGGCCATCGCCGCGTGGACGGCGTGGCGGGCGAGCTCGTCGCAGAAGACGGCGTCGTTGGCGTTCGCGGCCACGCCGCGGATCATGTACGAGGGGTCGATGTATTTGAGGGTGAGCGGCTGGCCGGCGGCGCGGAAGTGGGCCTCGATCCTCCGCTTGAGGAACTTGCCCGCGTCGAGCTCGTCGGACGCGTAGCGGGCGTTGCCCGACGCGTCGCGCTCGCCGCCGGCGAGGCCGAGCGTCTCCGCGCACCCCTCGGCCACGACGACGACCGCGTGGCCGCGCCCGCTCATCCGCCGCTCGAGCCACGGCAGGAGGCCGTATTCGCCCTCGAGCGCGAAGCGGACCTCGGGGACGAGGCACGCGTTGACGTCGCGGCTCGCGATGCTCGCGTAGGCGGCGATGAAGCCCGAGTCGCGGCCCATGAGCTTCACGAGGCCGAGGCCGCGCTTGGTCGACACAGCCTCGGTGTGCGCCGCGGCGATGGCGCTGCGGGCGACCTCGACCGCGGTCTCGAAGCCGAAGGTCTTGTCGACGAAGGGGATGTCGTTGTCGATCGTCTTCGGGATGCCGACGAGCGCGAGCTTGGCGCCGCGTCGCTCGGCCTCCTCGCCGAGGGCGTGGAGCCCGCGCATCGTCCCGTCGCCTCCGATCGCGAAGAGCACGTCGACGCGGTCGGCGAGCAGGCGGTCGACCATGCGCGCCGCGTCGTGGCCGCCGCGCGAGGTGCCGAGGATGGTGCCGCCGAGGGTGTGGATGCCGCGCACCACGTCCGGATCGAGGGGCATCGAGAGCGCGTCGGCGTCGGGGTCGAGGCCCTCGAACCCGTTCTTGAAGCCGGTGATCGATCGCACCCCGTATTTGAACCAGAGCTGCAGCACGATCGAGCGGACGACGTTGTTGATGCCGGGGCAGAGCCCGCCGCAGGTGACGACGCCGGCCCGCGTCTTCTGGGGATCGAAGAAGATGCGCTCGCGCGGCCCGGCCTTCTCGATGAGCGGGCCGATCTCCGGGACCTCCCCCTCGATCACCTCGATGTTGCCGACGATGCGGGCGCCGTCGGGGACGTAGTCCGGCACGCCGTCTCCCTGTACCGTGGAGAGCCCCAGCGGCGAGGGGAGCGTGCAGGGGCCGAGGGTGCGAGGGACGAGGGAGATCACTGGGCTCACCGAGGCACGGAGAATGCCAGGCAGAGGGGTCGAGGAGAAGCGTTTGCGGATCGACGGCTTCGATGCGACGGAGAAAGACGCGTTCCTTGGTTACGACGAGGTGACGACCGAGCGCCTGCACGCACGCCTTGCGTGGCTCTCGCAGAAGCTGCGAGCGGAGGTGCGCGGCCTCGAGAACGTCCCCGCGGGCCGCGCCCTCCTCGTCGCCAACCACCCCTTCGGCTGGGACGTCGCGCTCGCGGTCAGCGCCATCCGCGGCGCCACCGGTCGGCGCGTCTGGGCTCTGGGCGAGCACCTGTGGTGGGTGATCCCCGGGTTGCGCAAGGTCGCGGCGAAGGTGGGGATCGTGGACGGCACGCCGGAGAACGTCGACAAGCTCCTGCAAGCCGACGAGCTCGTGCTCGTGCTCCCCGGCGGGCTGCGGGAGGCGGTGAAGCCGAAGGAGCTCCGCTACCGCTTGATGTGGGGGCATCGCTACGGCTTCGTGCGCGCCGCGATCAAGAACCGCGCGCCGCTCGTCCCCCTCGCGTCGATCGGCGGCGACGAGATCTTCGACTTCGTGGGCGATCCGTTCGCGCGCGGCGCGAGGTGGCTCAAGCGGCCGCGCTTCCCGCTGCCGATCCCCCGGCGGATCCTGCCGATCCCCCACCGGGTGCGGCTCCGCTACGTCATCGGCGAGCCGGTGCCCGCCGACCTGCCGCCCGAGGCCGCCGACGATCCGCGCATCGTCCGCCGCCGGCGCCGCGAGATCGAGGGCGCCCTCCACGAGCTCATCGAGGAGGAGCTCGTCCGGCGCGCGGGGATGACGATGTGAGCTCGCCTCCGCGCGAGCGTCAGCGGCTCTCGGTCGCGTCGACGCTGGCCTCGAGCCCCTCGCCGAGGCCGGAGATCTCTCTGCCGAGGAGCATCACGAGGTCGTCGGCGGTGACGATGCCGGTGAGGTGGCCGCGCCCGTCCACGATCGGGAAGCGGCGGACGCCGTGCACGCGCATCTGCGTCGACGCCGTCTCGATGCCGTCGCTCTCGCGGAGCACGAACGGATCGTAGGTCGCGACGTCCGACACCGTCACCAGGTCCGCGTTCTTGCCCTCCGCGACGACGCGCAGACAGATGTCGCGGTCGGTGAGCAGTCCGATCGGCCTGTTTTCTCGGGTGATCACCACGCAACCGCTGCGCTGATCACGCATGCGCTGCGCGACGGTGGTGATGGTTTCGCGTTCGGTCGCGGTGACGACGGGCCGGCGAAAGCGCTCGAGGGACATGCCCGTCGGGCGAAGCAAGAGGCACGCCGCCGCCGCCGCGTCGCGCTCCGCTTCGGAGCGTGCGGCGAGCGCGGATCAGCGCCGGCGCGGGTCGGCGCAGCAGCGGAAGCCGGTGGAGTAGTCGTGGTACGTCGCGTCGTGGGCGGTCGTGCGGTAGTTGCAGCCGTCCCCGTTCTTGTGGGTGTCGAGGTAGTAGCCGCCGCGGAACGTGCCCTGGGGGTCGGCGACCCACTCGTGGACGTTGCCGACCATGTCGTAGACGCCGTACGCGTTCCTGCACCGGGCGTGGCTGCCGGTGCGCGCGAGCGTGCCCGGCACCTGGTTCAGGCGCGGATCGTTCATCGCCGCGTGGGACGCGTACGCCTGCTCCCCGAGCTCGGAGTAGAGCGCGCCGAGCGGCGACTTCCCGGAGTCGTTGCAGTACCCGGCGTGGTGGTCGTTGCCGTACGGGAAGGTGGTGGGGGTGCGGCCGCGGCACGCGTGGACCCACTCCTCCTCCGTGCACAGCCGCTTGCGCGACGCCTTGCACGCGGCGTCGGCCTCGTTGCGGGAGATGTAGGCCTGGGGAACCGCGTTCGGGCGGGACACCGCGCGCACCCGCTTGCCCGCGACCGACTCGTAGGGCGAGGCCGCGCGGTCGGACGGAACCTCGACGACGCTGGCCTCCCAGCGATCGATGCAAAATACACGGGTGTGGGCGCCCGGCGGCGCGTCCACCGCCGCCATCTCCGGGGGGCACGGGCTGCCCTTCGCGTCCGCGGGCGCGATCGGCGCGCCGAGCGCGAGGGCGACGGCGGCGGCGGCGAGGCTCGAGGGGAGGGTGCGCCGGAGGAAGGCCACGGGGACGGATGGATAGCACGGCCGCGGCGACGCGCGAATTTACCCCGCCCGGGCGCGCGGCGCCGCGGGCTGGGTCGTAAACATGAGCAAAATCATGGTTTTGTGAGCCGGGGCCGCGCGGGCGCCGATTCGCGTAAGCTCTTCTCGTGGACCTCCACTTCGTCTCGGCCGTCGTCGGCTTGGCGAGCGCGAAGAAGACGGGGACGCTCCTCGCGCACCTGCGCACCGGGCGCGGCGACGCGCTGACGCCGCCGCCGAACCGGCTGCACGTGCGCATCCACTTCGAGGACGGGTGGCCGGTCTTCGCCGAAGAGGGCGCGACCGCGGAGGCGCTCGGGCGGCTGCTCGTCCGCGAGGGCACGCTCACCGAAGCCCAATACGCGCTCGTGCTCGAGAAGGTGGCGCTCGGGAGCCGCAACGGTCGGCCGGTGCGCTTCGGGGAGGCGGCGATCGCGATGGGCCTCCTCACGCTGGCGCAGCGCGACGCGGCGCTCTCGTCGCAGGTGCGCAACAAGGTGACGCGGTGTCTGGGGTGGGACCGGGTGGAGCACACCTTCGAGCCCGTGGCGCTGCCGCCGTCCCTCGACCGTCACCCGACGCCGCTCGAGCCGCTCCTCCTCGGCGCGCTCCGGACGGCGCCGCGGGCGGAGATCGACCGGCTGCTCGGCTTGCCGGAGCTCGGCTACCCGCGGATCACGTTCGCCGCGCGCGACGCGGCGCGCGTCTTTCGGCTGCGCACCCCGGAGGTGAACTTCGTCCGCCTCGCGGACGGCACGCGCGCCACGACCGAGCTCTTGCGGGCCGAGGTCCCCGACTCGGTGCACGCGGGCCCGCTCCTCGCCGCGCTCGCGCTCACCGGGCACCTCGAGGTCCTCCGCGCGCCGGCATCCAGCCCGGCGATGCCGTCGCCGGGCGACGCCGACGAGGTCCCGACGTCGCGCGCCGTGGCGCACGACGACCCGTCACCGCAGCGCGCGCGCGCTCCCGCGCTCACCGTGGCGCCGTCGCGCGCGCTCCCGCGTTCGGTCGCGGCGTGGGGGCGCGCGGCGCGCGAGCGGGCGCGGGCGGCGCTCGCGCGCCACCGGCGCACCCGCGACTCGCTCGCCGAGGCGCAGGCGCCGCCGTCGATCCGCGCTCCGGGCAGCGACGCCGAGGCGCGCATCCTCGCCGAGCGGGCGTTCATCGCCGGCCGGCGCTCGCTGTTCGACGGCGACGTGGCGGGCGCGCGCGAGCTCTTCGATCGCGCGGTCGGGCTCTGCCCGGACGCCGCGGAGTATCGGCTGTACGTGGCCTGGCTCGCGCACCACGGCTCCACCGCCGTCGCGGGCGACGGCGCGCTCGCCGAAGCGGCGGCGGTGGCGCTCGCCGAGAGCGGCGAGACCGCGCTCGCCCACTACGTCCTCGGCGCCATCGCCCTGCGGCAAGGGGAGCTCGCGCGCGCGCGGGCGTCGTTCGACCTCGCGTACGCGTTCGAGCCGCGGGCGGCCCGCTACTTCCGGCTGGTGAAGCTCCGGCGTGAGCGGCGCGGCGGCCGCGCGCTGCGCTCGTCGCGCGCGAAGGTGCGGCGCGCCGAGCGCGCGATGCCCCTGGGCGCGCCGGTCGCCGATGGTGCGGTGCACCAAGGTGTGCCGCGCCCGATCGTTGCACCGCACCATGGCCGCGCGGCGGGCGCGGCGCGGGCGCCCGAGCCCGGCCCGG
>JAEUKG010001049.1 GCA_016794325.1 Myxococcales bacterium
GCCGCCGACCGCGGGGCCACGGTCCCTATCCTCCCCTCACGCCCCCCCGACTCCTTGACGTTCGTCCCAGTCGCGGGCGCCGGCCCCGTCGCCGCCACCAAGAACCTCGTCGGCGGCGGCAACCACGCCACCGTCGGGGTCGAGTGGTTCGGCGAGTTCGCCAACACCGGCCGACTCGTGGCGACCGACGGCGGCTTCGCGGCCTACTTCGGCATCCACCGCCGCTGGCCCGACAACGTCGGGCACCAGGGAGACACGCTGCGCCTGCTCGGCAAAGACGGCGCGCCGCGCGCGGGCGCCGGGTGGGACTGGGGCTGCAGCCACAGCCTCGACCAGCGCCTGGTCTTCGACGGCAAGAGCGCGCAGGCGATGTGCGTGTCGGACTGCTACCCGACCAAGGGCGTGCTGCTCAACAACCGCCAAGCGGTGATCTCCGACGAGCCGAGCGGCAACTGCGCCGGGAAGTCGGACTCCAGCCTCGGCGGGCTCGCGCGCACCGAGGCCGGGCTCGCGGCCACGTTCGTGTCGAAGAGCGCGACGGGGCTCGACGTCGCCTTCGCCCGCATCGACGCCGCCGGCAAGCCCGGGGCGAAGACGTTCGTGACGAGCGGCGCCGGCGCGAGCCGCCCGATGCTCGCGGCGTTCGAGGGGGGCTTCCTCGCGGGCTGGGAGTCCAAGGGCAAGCGGTTCCTCGCCAAGCTCGACGCCGCCGGCGCCGCGGTCGGCGCGCCCGAGGAGATCCCCGGCGCGTGGGCCGACGGCAGCGACTTCGTGACTTATCCCAACGGGGATGTCGGGTGGCTGACGGCGGGCGCGAGCCTCGGCGTCACCCGCCTCGCGGCGTGCCCGAAGTAGCTCAGTAGTGGGGCGGCGGGTCCGCCGGCCCGACCTCGCTGCCCTCGTCGAGCGCGCGCTCCCGCAGGCGCTTCGTCTCCTGGGTGAGGGCGTCGATGGTGCGCTGCTGCTCGGCGACCACCGCCGACAGCTCCTGGGCGAAGCGCTCGAGCGTCATGTATTTGAGCTCGAGATCGACGAGCCTCGCGAGGAGCGCTTCGGGGGAGGGTTGCACGCGTCGACGGTAGGACGTCCCGCCGCGGTCTTCAATACGGGTTTCGCCGACCCGACGGCGCCGACGCGTCCTGCCCTACGCTCGCGGCGCTCGCCGACGCGGCCGCGGGGCGCGCGGCGGCGCCGACGTGATCGCCGCGGGGAGCGGGCGAGCGCGCCGGCGGGCTCGACGTCGCGGACGCCGAGGGCGGCGCCGACGCCGTCGCGACGACGCTCTCCGCGCTCGACGGCAGGGGCGCGGCGGCGACGGGCGCGCTCGGGGCCGGGCCGGCGGCGGCGCGGCTCGACGCCACCTCCGCCCCGCCGGCGGCGAGCGGCGAAGCGCGCTTGATCAGCGACACGACGCCGAGGGCGGCGGCGGCCGCGAGCGTGCCCGCGACGAGCGCGACGCCGAGCCGCGAGCCTCCGCCGGCTGCCCGCGCGGCGGGCTCCACCGGGTCGGGCGTGTGCGAGCGCGTCGGCTCGGGCGGGACGGGCGGCGACGGCGCCCGCACGACGGGCATCGGGGCGGTGGTGACGGCGACGCGCGGGGCCTCCGCCATCGGCAGCGTGCGGCCGGCGAAGTCGCCGTCGGGATCGCCGATCGGGCGCGGCAGCGACTCGGTGACGCCGACCGGTGCCGTCGCCTCCCCGGGCGCGGGCGCGGCCTCGACCGACGGCGCCGACGGCGCCTCGTCCCGGGCGCGCAGGAGGGCGCGGCGCTCGGCGAGCGCGGCCCCGAGCCGCTCGCGCACGAGCGCCGAGACCTCGCGGTGGCTCGCGAGCGCACCCGCCGCGCGCGCCGCGACCTCCAGCGCCTCCCCGAGCGCCTCCGCCGTCGGGTAGCGCGCCGCGGGTTCTTTGGCGAGCGCGCGCGCCACCACCGCGGCGACGCGGTCGTCGACGCGGGGCGGCGGCGCGGGGTGGTGGCGGAGGATCCGATCGAGGGTCTCGGCGTCGCTCTTGCCGCGGAAGAGCCGCGCGCCGGCGAGCGCCTCCCACAGCACGACCCCGAGCGCGAAGACGTCGGCGCGCCGGTCGACCTCGCCGCCACCCACGTATTCGGGCGCCATGTACGCGAGCTTGCCCTTGACGCTCCCCGTCGTCGACGCGTCGCGGCTCTCGGCGAGGCACTTGGCGATGCCGAAGTCCGTCACCCGGGCGACGCCGTCGATCCCCACGAGCACGTTGTGCGGCGACACGTCGCGGTGCACGACGTGCAGGGGCACGCCGGCGTCGTTCGTGGCCTCGTGGGCCGCGTGGAGCCCCGCGCACGCGTCGAGGACGACGCGGATCGCGATCGCGGGCGGCAGCCCCTCCCCCTCGAGCACGAGCTCCGACAGCCCGCCGCCCTCCACGTAGTCCATCACCAAGACGACGTCGTCGCCCACGCGCTCGACGTCCCGGATGGCGACGACGTTCGCGTGGTGGATCGCGGAGGCGACGCGCGCCTCGTTGACGAGCATCTCGCGGAAGCGCGGGTCTTCGGCGAGGTGGGGGTGCGGCCGCTTGACGGCGACGAGGTGGGTGAAGCCGAGCGCGCCGCGGAGGCGCCCCACGTGCACCGATCCCATGCCGCCGCTCGCGATCTTCAGCAGCACTTCGTATCGATCGACGGCTGGGGCGCCCATGGCTCCGGCGTCCATCGTACGCCATCCCCGCGCCGCTCCTCCACCGTTCGCGGCGCGCTCGGCGCTTCAGAACGCGCCGCCGACGCCGCCGTGGGCGCCCCGACCGTCGATCGACGGCGCCACGAAGAGCGCGCCCGCGCGCGGCTTGGCGGCCCCCCAATCGGTGAAGAATACACCCATCGCGAGGGCGCCGAAGGCGAGCGCTCCCGAGGCTCCGAGGAGGACGTTCGTCCGCAGCTCGGCCGCGCGCCCCGCCTCGGCCTGGCTCGCGCAGTCGCCGAGGCGGATGTTGGCGCGGCAGCCCGATCGCTCGAAGTCGTCGTGGCGGCCCCCGGTGTCGACGGCGGACCAGACG
>JAEUKG010001058.1 GCA_016794325.1 Myxococcales bacterium
GCCCGAGGCTGGGCGGCCTCAGGGCGCGGCGTCCGCGCAGCGGCGCGAGAGCTCGCGGAGCGCGGGCTCTCCGCGCCCGGTCAGGCTCGCGCGCACGGCGCAGCGCTTGTCGCCGTCCTCCACCAGCGCGGTGACGAAGCCCCCCGCGACCTCGATCGCGATCGGCGGCCCGACGCCGAGGGTCGCGAGCCGCGTCACCGCGCCGCCCACGACGCCGAAGATCTCGACGCGGCCCGACTCGTGGTGCGTGCCGCTGCGAGCGTAGTGGACGACCTCCTGGACCGCGACCGCGGCCTCCTCGCGCCCGTCGCCGTCGAGATCGCCGTACGCGACGTCGATCACGCGGGTGAGCAGCGTGTCGTGGGGCGCGCCGAGCTGCTCGTATTCGTGGAGCTCGGCGCGGCAGTTCCTCATCGTGCCGTGGTGCGAGAGCGCCGAGCACGCGCAGAAGTCCACCGCCCGCACCGTGACCGCCCCGGCGTCGGCCTTGAGCGGGCACGCGTGCGCCTTCGCCGCAAAGGGGCGCGCGTCGGCCGGCGGATCGGCGACGACGCTGGGAGCGGCGCCGCTCGACGGCGGCGGCGGTATCGTCACGGCCGCGCCGGCGCCCGGCGCCTCTCGCTTGGTGCACGCGCCGAGGAGGCCCGTGAGGAGCGCGCACGCGGAGAGGAGCGGGAGCCGCACCCCGCGATCGTAGCAGCGTCGCCCGGCGTGCGTCGCCGTCGCCGTCCACGTCGACGCTCACGAGAACGTCGCCGTCGATGGAGCTCTCCTGATGCTCGGCGTCTCCGGCGAGACGTCGGCCGGACGGCACTCGGTTCGAGAGTCGCGCTCCCTGGCTCAGGCCCCGAGGAGGTCGCGGTAGAGGGACATCGTCGACTCCACCACGCCCTCGACGGAGAACTCCTCCACCGCGCGCTCGCGCCCGCGCGCGCCCATGCGGCGCCGCAGGTCGGCGTCGCCGAGCAGCCGATCGATCGCGGCGGCGAGGCTCGCCGCGTCCTTCACGGGGACGAGGAGCCCGTTGTCCTCGTGGCGCACCACCTCGCGGCAGCCGGGGACGTCGCTCGTGACGATGGGCCGCGCCGCGGCCGCCGCCTCGATGAGCCCCTTCGGGAGCCCCTCGCGGTACGAGGGGAGCACCACCACGTGCGCCTGGGCGAGCACGTCCGGCATGTCGCGGCGGAAGCCCCACCACTCGATGACGCCCTCGTCGCGCCAGCCCTCGAGGGTCGCGCGCGGGATGCTCGCGGGGTTGGGATCGGTGTCGCCGACGAGGACGAACCGCGCCTGGGGGTGCTTCGGCCGCAGGGAGCGCGCCGCCTCCACCATCTCGCCCACGCCCTTGTCCCACAGCATGCGGCTCGGGAGCATCACGACGAGGGGCTCGGGGGGCTCCGGCGTCGGGCGGAACTTCGCGAGGTCCACCCCCGAGCCGCGGATGAGCACGGTGCGATCGCGGCGGACGCTCCCGTGCGAGACGAAGTCGTCGAGGTCCTCGCCGTTCTGGAAGATGGTCCGGCCGCGCCGGGCCCCGAGCGCGATCCGGTACATCGCCCGCACCGCCGCCCGGGTCGCGGTCGCGCGCGCCCCCCGCTGGATGAAGACGTAGCCGAGGCCGCTCACCGCGCTCACCACCGCCGGCACGCGGGCGAGCCGCGCGGCGATCCCGCCGTAGAGCACGGGCTTGATCGTCACGAGGTGCACGAGGTCCGGCGCGAGCTCGCGGAAGAGCTTGTAGAGTGCAGCGATCGCCCGGAGCTCGGCGTCCGGCCGGCGCCCGCTGCGCGACAGCGGCACCTCGTGGAACGGGAAGCCCTGGGCCCGCACCTCGCTCGCCGCCGCCCCCGGCCCCGTGGCCACGTGGACGTCGTACCCGCGCTCGCGCGCGGCGAGCCCGAGGGGCAGCCGGTGCGAAAGGAAAAACGCCGGATCGTTGACGACGAAGAGCACCCGCTTGGGCCGCGCCATTGCTGCGGCGGAGCTAAGCACACCTCGGCCGGTTGTGGTATCTGCCGGGCATGCGGGCCGCTTCGAAGCTCGCGGTGGCCCTGGGGCCCCGCGCCCTCGCGTGGCTCGCCGCGGGGGCGCTCGCGTCGCTCGCGCTCTCGGGCCTCGAGGTCGCCGTCGCGGTGCTGATCCAGCACTTCCTGCGGGCGCTGGGCCTCGGCGTCCCCTCGGGCTCGCTGCCGGGCGGCGAGCTCGGCATGGGCGCGGTCGCGGTCGGCCTCGCGATCGTGGCCGCGGGGCGGTCGGCGGCGCAGCTCGTCGTCGCGCGCAGCGGCAACGTCGCGATGGAGTCGATGACGGCGCG
>JAEUKG010001073.1 GCA_016794325.1 Myxococcales bacterium
GAAGGCGTCGCTCGCGCTCACCACCGCCGCGTCGAAGCTCTCGCTCGAAGCCAAGGTGCGCGAGACCGGGGAGATCGACGCCGCCACCCTCCGCGGCCCGCTCTCGCTCGCCGACCTCGAGCTCCACCCGGCCGCCGCGTCCCGGATCGTGCTCGACGAGGAGGCTCGGCTCGACCTCGACGTGCAGGTGACCGGCACCGCCACCGAGCCGCGCGCGTGGGGCACCGCGGTCGCGCGCGCCCTCACCGTCCGCGCGCGCGGCGACAAGCGCTTCGTGCCCGCCCCGCGCCTCCTCGACGTCACCCTGTCCGCGGACGCGACCCGCGACGGGTTCATGGCGCGCCTCGAGTGCGGGCTCGACGGCGGCGGGCACATCGAGGCCGAGGTCCGCGGGAAGCGGGGCGAGGAGGTCTCGGGGACCGGTCGCGTCGAGGGCGCGCGCGCCGCGATCCTCGCCCACGCGATCCGCCTCGGCGCCGGCCGGACGATCCTCGGGGTGGGGGACGGGCCCGGCCTGCGGATCCCCGAGGACGCGGTCGCGAGCGGGACCCTCGAGCTGAGGGGCGAGCGCATTACGGGTAAAGTGCACGCTTCGACGCCCCGGTCTTCCCTCGACGTCACCGACGTCTCCGTCGACGACGCGCGGGCGAGCGCGACCGTCCGCGGGACGCTCGCCCTGCACGACGCCACGCGTACGGGCGCGATCCCGAGGCAGGCGCTCGAGCTCGAGGCCGGGGGCCCGCTCGAGCTCGCGGGGGTCGAGCTGGCGCCGGACTACGCGTCGGTCGTCGCCCGCGGCCGCGTGCGCGCCGGCGCGCTGACGGTCCTCTGCGCCGGGGGAGTCCGTATCCCGGTCGAGGGGGTCGAGCTCGTGGGCCAGGCGCACGTCCGCGAGGGCGGCGCCTTGCGCGCCGAGCTCGGCGTGACCACCGGCGCCGGCACCAAGGTCATCGCCGACGTCGCCGCCGACGCCGAGGCCTCCCTCGAGGGGACCCGGGTGAAGGGGAAGGTCGCGTGGCGCGACGCGCTCGCCGCCGGGCTCTTCGCGACGCCCCTACGCCCCCTCGCGGAGGAGGTGGTGGAGATCGACGGGCGCGTGAGCGGCCCCGCCGCGGAGCCGGTGCTCACCGCGCGCTTCTCCACGCCCCGCGTGCGCGTGGGGCTCCCGGAGTCGCCGAAGGCGGCCGTCTACGAGCTCACCGAGGCGAGCGCGCTCCTGCGCCTCGACGTCCATCGGGTGCTCTGGCACGCCGCCCACGCCGAGCTCTACGGCGGCCGCGTGACGTCGAGCGGCGTCGTGACCCACGACGGCGCCCTCCGCGCGGTCGTCGTCACCTCGGACGTCGACGTCGCCCGCGTGCCCGCGGACGAGAGGCGCCGCGCGCTCGGAGAGCACGTCGGCGGCCGGCTCTCGGGGGCGGTTCGGTTCGACCGTCCGGCGGGGAGCGCGAGCGCGTCGGGCCGAGGCGAGATGGTCCTCGACGGCGGCGACTACCGCGCCCTCGCGCGCGCCGAGAAGGCCCTCGCGACGTTCGGCCTGCCGCCTCTGTCGACCGCGTCGGCGGCGCCGCTCGTGGTCGAGGTCTTCCTCGACGATCGCGGCTGGACGCTCGAGCGCGTCGCCCTCGTCACCGAGGACGGCGCGCTCCGCGGCGCGGTGCGGGTGGGCCTCGACGCGCGGGTGAGCGGGGACCTGGAGATCGAGCTCCGCCAGGCCTACCTCGCGAAGAGCCGCCTCCTGTACCTGCCCGCGACGCTGACCGGGGGCCTGCGGGTGAAGGCGCGGCTCGACGGTCCGATCGATCGCGTGCGCGTCGAGACGCGCCTCCGGGAGGTGCTCGCCTCGCTCGCCATCGACAACCGCATCGCGCGCGCGGTGCGGGGGACGGTGGACGAGATCCGCGGCGCCCTCGGGGGCGGCGACGAGAGCGCGGCCCCGAGCCCCCCGGCCGCGCCGGACCGCAAGGCGCGCGCGCACGACGTCTTCGACCGGCTGCTCGAGGGGGATCCGACGGCGACGACCGGCCTCGAGGCGTTGGCGCGGAGCGCCGAGCCGGCCGCCCGCGTCGACGAGCAGCTCGCGGCGCTCGACGCACCCCCGCTCCGCGTGCGCATCGCGTAGCGAGCGGGGCCCGGGCCTGGGCGCCTACATTTTCTTACATGCTCGCGGGCCTGCCCCTTGACGAGCAGTTCTCCGCGGTTAGGTTGCGGCCCACCCAGACTTTGGCACTCGCACACGCCGAGTGCCAAGCAGCCTGGCACCCGTCGCGGCCCAGTGCTAAGCGGGTGCCCTCGAAACAACCGGCCGCGCTGCCCGCGGCCCCCAAAGCGTAGGGAAAGCCCCCATGAAGATTCGCCCCCTCTCCGACCGCATCGTCGTCAAGCGCACCCAGGAAGAAGAGAAGACCAAGGGTGGCATCATCATCCCCGACACCGCCAAGGAGAAGCCCCTCGAGGGGCTCGTGGTCGCCGTGGGCTCGGGCAAGGTGCTGAAGAACGGCAAGGTCGTCGCGACCGAGGTCAAGGAGGGGGACAAGATCCTCTTCGGCAAGTACTCGGGCACCGAGGTCAAGCTCGACGGCGTCGAGCACGTCATCCTTCGCGAGGACGACATCCTCGCGGTCTTCGACAAGTGAACCGGGGAGGATCAAGAGCCATGTCCGCCAAGCAGATTTTCTACAGCCGCAACGCCCGCGCCCGCATCCTCCACGGAGTGAACTCCCTCGCCGACGCGGTGAAGGTCACCCTCGGCCCGAAGGGTCGCAACGTCGTCATCGAGAAGAGCTTCGGCTCGCCGGTCGTCACCAAGGACGGCGTCACCGTCGCCAAGGAGATCGAGCTCTTCGACAAGTTCGAGAACATGGGCGCCCAGATGGTGCGCGAGGTCGCGTCGAAGACCAGCGACAAGGCCGGCGACGGCACCACCACCGCGACCGTGCTCGCGCAGGCGCTCTACACGAACGGCCTCCTCCTCGTCGAGGCGGGGCACAACCCGATGGACATCAAGCGCGGCATCGACCGCGCCGTCGAGACCATGGTCGCCGAGATCAAGAAGCTCTCGACCCCGACCAAGGACAAGGCGCACATCGCCCAGGTCGGCACCATCAGCGCCAACGGCGACTCCAGCATCGGCAACATGCTCGCCGACGCGATGGACAAGGTCGGCAAAGAGGGCGTCATCACGGTCGAAGAGGCCAAGGGGATGGAGTCCGAGCTCGAGGTCGTCGAGGGCATGCAGTTCGACCGCGGCTACCTCTCGCCCTACTTCGTGACCAACACGGAGAAGATGACGGCGGAGCTCGACGATCCCGCGATCCTCATCAGCGAGAAGAAGATCAGCGTGATGAACGACATCATCCCGCTGCTCGAGCAGATCGCGCGCGAGGGCCGCTCGCTCGTCATCATCGCCGAGGACGTCGAGGCCGAGGCGCTCGCGACCCTCGTGGTCAACAAGCTCCGCGGCACGCTCAAGGTCTGCGCCGTCAAGGCGCCGGGCTTCGGCGATCGCCGCAAGGAGATGCTCAAGGACATCGCGATCCTCACGGGCGGCCAGGTCGTCTCCGACGACCTCGGCGTCAAGCTCGACAGCGTCACCCTCCGCGATCTCGGCACCGCCAAGCGCTTCTCGGTCGACAAGGACAACTCCACGATCGTGGACGGCGCCGGCGACAAGAAGGAGATCAAGGCGCGCTGCGAGCAGATCCGCAAGCAGATCGAGAACACCACCAGCGACTACGATCGCGAGAAGCTCCAGGAGCGCCTCGCGAAGCTCGCGGGCGGCGTCGCGGTCGTCAAGGTCGGCGCGGCCACCGAGACCGAGATGAAGGAGAAGAAGGCCCGCGTCGAGGACGCGCTCCACGCCACCCGCGCGGCGGTCGAGGAGGGCATCGTCCCCGGCGGCGGCGTCACGCTGCTCCGCGCCTCCAAGGCGCTCGAGGGCCTCAAGGTCGACGGCGAGCAGCAGTTCGGCGTCACCCTCGTCAAGCGCGCGGCCGAGGAGCCCCTCCGCCAGATCGCCAAGAACGCCGGCCAGGAGGGCTCGGTGGTCGTGGAGAAGGTGCGCACCAACACCGGCTCGTTCGGCTTCAACGCCGCGACCGACACCTACGAGGACCTCCTCAAGGCGGGCGTCATCGACCCGGCCAAGGTCGTGCGCTCGGCGCTCGAGTTCGCGGCCAGCGTCGCGGGCCTCATGCTCACCACCGAGGCCGTCATCGCCGACAAGCCCAAGAAGGAGAAGGCCGAGGGCGGCGGCATGGGCGGCGGCATGGGCGGCATGGGCGGCATGGGCGGCATGGGCGGCGGCTTCGACATGGACTGACCGTCCGCGTTCGTCCGCGACCTGCGAGGGCCTGCCGCGCGAGCGGCGGGCCCTTCGCGTTTTTGTGGCTGGGTACGCGGAGGTAGGTGCGACGCACACCGGCGCAGGGATGCACCACGGGGCGATCCACGCTGATCGCGAGGATCACCGCAGGAGCGCCGATTCGATCCGCCGAGGGCGTACGTCGGACAGCGTCGTTGCACGTGGGCGGTCGTCGCACGGTGGAATACCTCGTGCACTCCTCGTCGGCATGCACCCCCGCACCCTCCTCGCCGGCTTCCTGGCCCTCGGCTCGCTCTACGCTTGCGCCCCGCCGAGCGCGGGCGGGGAGGCCGTCGGGGAGGGGCGCGCGGCGATCGTGGGGGGCTCGCCGTCGAGCGCGGCCGAGGACTCGGTCGTGCTCATCGCGATGACGGGCGGCGGCTTCTGCTCCGGCACCCTCATCGCTCCGAACCTCGTCCTCACCGCGCGCCACTGCGTCTCGAACCTCGACGACAACACCGGCGCGGTGACGAGCGACATGGCGCCCGCCTCCCTCAAGATCGCGACGGGCGTGAGCGCGACGCCGGCCAAGGCGACCGTGAAGGGCAAGCGCGTCTTCCACGACACGGCGACGACGCTCGAGGGGCACGACCTGTCGCTCATCCTCCTCGAGGCCGACGTGCCGGGGGCGAAGCTCTCCGAGGTGCGCTTCACCGCGCCCGTCGTCGCCGAGGACACGGTGGCGGTCGGATACGGTGACAACGGCAACGGCCAGGTGACGCCGGGCCGCTACCGGCGGGCGGGCGTCAAGGTCACCTCGGTGGGCCCGGCCAACTACAGCTTCAAGCCGAAGACCGGCGCGTCGATCCCGGTGGACGTCCCCGCCGGCGACTTCGCGACCGGCGAGTCGACGTGCTTCGGCGACAGCGGGGGCCCGCTCTTCGACGCCCAGGGCCGGGTCATCGGCGTGACGTCGCGCGGCATCGACGACTCGTGCCTCGATCGCCCGTCGCTGTTCACGAGCGCCGTCGCGATGAAGGCGCTCATCGACGAGGCGATGGAGGTCGCGCAGCCCGGCGGCTCCAAGACGTCCTCGTCGTCGAGCGGCTCCAGCCCGAAAGACGAGGGATCGAGCTCGGGATCGAGCGGTCGGACCACGAGCTCGAGCTCCGGGGGCGGCGACGACGAGGAGGAGGAGGCGACGCCCCGATCGACGTCTCCGCGCTACCAGAGCTACACCCAGACGAGCTCGTGCGCCGCGAGCCCGGCGAGCGCGGGCGCGGGCTGGCTCGGCTTCGGCCTCGCGCTCGGCTTCGGCGTCCTCCTCGCCGGCCGCCGCCGCCGTCACTCCACCGACGTGTAGCGGACCCGCAGCGTGCAGCTGTCGGTCAGCGCCGCGACCATCCCCTTCGGGACACCGGGCGTGCCCTCGGGGACGTCCTCGGGCTTCGGGGGCGCGAAGCGCCACTTCGGGGTCACGGTCTGCGCGCACGCGCAGAACTCCGTGGCCGCGGGGTCGAGCGGCGGGTTCTTCGAGTCGTGACGCGGCCACACGGTGTGGCAGTCGGTCCCGATCACCTTGCCCGCGCGATCCACCTCGAGGGTGAGGTCCACCGTGCCGCTGAAGCGCCGAGACTTCTCGGCGCACGCGACGAGCGCCGGTTGGCCCCTCTGCGCGACCTCCGCCGCGTTCGCCTGATCGAACTCGCTCGTCGGCCGCACGAGGGGCGCGGACAGGCCGCGCGCCGCCTTCTTCGGCGGCGCGGCCGTCGCGGGCGGGGTCGCGCCGCCGCCGCCGGGTGAGAGGACCACCGTGGTCGAGGGGCCGGAGCGCGCGAGGTAGAGGGCAGCGCCGCCGCCCGCGAGCGCCACCACCACCGCGACCGCCGCGATCGCGATCGCGACGAAGGACACGGCGTGGCTCGCCGGCTGCGGTCGCGTGTGCGGCGCGGACACGAGCGGCGCGCCGGTGGTGTGGCCGATCGCGGGCGGGAGCGGCGCGAGCGGGGCAGGCGCCGGGCCGAGCGCGCCGCCCGCCGGCGGGAGGCCCGTCACCGCGTGCGGGCTCGCCGCGCCGAGCGACGTCACGAACGCGGCCTTCATCTCGGCGCCGCTCTGGAAGCGCGCCGAAGGGCTCACCGCCGTCGCGCGGCGCGCGAACGCGTCGAGCCCGAGGCCGAGGTCGGCGCGCGAACGCGACAGGCTCGGGTGCCCTGTGCCGCCGAGGGCCGCCCGCATGATCGCCGGCAGGCCGTCGGCCTGGGCGTGGGGCCGCTCGAGGGTCGCGGCCTCGAGGATGGTCAGGCCGAGCGAATAGACGTCGGTGGCGGGCGAGGGGGCGCCGAGGCTCGGCTCCCACTGCTCCGGCGCCCCGTAGAGCGGCGTGAAGCCGGTGTTGCCCGCCGACGTGTGGAACGCGGCGGCCTGGACCCGCGCGGTGCCGAAGTCGACGAGCTTCGGCTCGAGCGCGCCGCTCGGCGCGCGCGCGAGGACGATGTTCGACGGCTTGATGTCGCGGTGGAGGACGCCGCGGGCGTGCGCGAAGGCGAGGGCGTCGAGGATCGGCTCGAACGTGGCGCGCAGATCGCTCGCGGACATGTGGCGCCCGGCTCGCCG
>JAEUKG010001086.1 GCA_016794325.1 Myxococcales bacterium
CCTCGAGGAGCTGCCGCGGAACGTCGACGAGGGGTTCCGGATCGTGATCGCGTCGCTCATGAAGCTCGAGCGGCGCTGAGAGGCGGTCGCGGGGGCCGCGCCCCCGCGCGGCCCTCGGGCGGAAGAAGGAAGAAGGAAGAACGAAGAAGGAAGAACGAAGAACGAAGAACGAAGAACGAAGAACGAAGAACGAAGAACGAAGAACGAAGAAGGAAGAACGAACGCTCGGGGTCGGACTATCCCGATTCGGAATTCGGTTGACCAAGCTCGGAGCGAAGGGCGGAATTGCGGCTCGATTTCGGATCGCGTCCGCGCGAGAGAGAGCCGAGCGCGCGTCCGCGCCGCCGCACGCGTGGGCCGCGGGAGAATGCTCGCTCGCTCGGGCTCACCCGAGCCTCGACGCGTCCTCGGCGGCGTCAAGGCCAAGCGAGCCGCCGCAGCGGCGGCTCGTCGCTTCGCGAGCCTTGACCCCGCCTCCGGGCGCGTCGGGGTCGGGTGAAGCCCCGAGCGAGCTCTGGCACGTCGTCGGATCGTCAGCGCGGGGCGGGGAGAAGAACTCATGCTGCGTGTCACCACCATCGCGCTCCAACTCGTTCGTGACGTCGCCCCGCTGGCGGCTCGGATCGCTCGTAGAGACGCCGCGCTCGCCAAGCAGCTCCGGGATGCGCTGAGCAGCGCGGTGCTCAACGTCGAGGAGGGCGCCGGTCAGCACGGCGCCCGCGGTAGCCAACACTTCGCCATCGCGCTGGGATCCGCGCGGGAGGCCGCGGTCGCGCTGCAGGTGGCCGTCGCGTGGGGCTACCTCGAGGAGCTGCCGCGGAACGTCGACGAGGGGTTCCGGATCGTGATCGCGTCGCTCATGAAGCTCGAGCGGCGCTGAGAGGCGGTCGCGGGGGCCGCGCACACGCGCGGCCCTCGGGCGGACCGGCGGACGAAGGAGGAGCGAAGAGCGAAGAACGAAGGGCGAAGAACGAAGGGCGAAGAACGAAGGGCGAAGAACGAAGAACGAAGAGCGAAGAGCGAAGAGCGAAGAACGAAGGGCGAAGAAGGAGGAGCGAAGAACGAAGAGCGAAGAAGGAAGAGCGAAGAAGGAGGAGCGAAGAACGAAGAGCGAAGAAGGAAGAGCGAAGAAGGAAGAGCGAAGAAGGAAGGGGCCCTCGCGTCCGCGTCGGCGTCCCCGCAACCAGTCTTCCGGCCGCGCCTCCTTCTTCGTACTATCGCCCCCCCATGAACGCCCCCCTCGAGCCCGCGCTCGCCCACCTCCGCGCGCTGCCTCACGTCCGCTACGCCGAGCTGCGCGAGGTGAGCGACCGCTCCGAGCGCCTCCTCGTGCGCGACGGGCGCACCGAGGAGCTCTCCGATTCGCGGTCGGCGGGGGTCGGCGTTCGCGTCCTCTCCGAGCGCGGCTGGGGCTTCGCGTGCACCCCGCACCGCACCGAGGAGGCCATCGTGCGCGCCGCGGAGCGCGCCGCCGCCCTCGCCAAGGCGAGCGGGGTCGCGGCCGCGTCGCCCGTCGTCTTCCCCGAGCGTGAGGCGGCGCGGGGCTCCTACGCCTCCCGCGTCGCCGTCGATCCGTTCACCGTGAAGACCGAAGACAAGCTCGCGCGGCTCGAGCGCGCGGTGCGGGCGATCCTCGCCGCCGGCGCGCCCGTCCGGTCGGCGAGCGCGTGGATGCAGTTCACCCGGCAGAAGAAGCGCCTCCTCACCACCGAGGGCACCGACGTCCGCCAGGACTTCACCTACGGTGCGTGCGGTATGCAAGGAATCGCCGCCGGCGACGACGGGCGCGTCGTCACCCGGAGCTACCCGACCTGGCAAGGCGGCGAGGGCTTCCAGGGCGGCTTCGAGCACGTCGCGTCGCTCGACCTCGACGCCGCGGTGCCGGTGCTCGTGGGCGAGCTCCGCGAGCTCGTGGTCGCGCCCGCGTGCCCGGAGGGCAAGCGCACCGTCATCCTCGACGCGAGCCAGGTGGGCCTGCAGATCCACGAGTCGTGCGGCCACCCGACCGAGCTCGATCGCGCCCTCGGGACCGAGATCTCGCTCGCCGGCGGGTCGTTCATGCAGCCGAACATGCTCGGCGAGCTCCGCTACGGCTCCGACCTCGTCACCATCGTCGCCGACTCGACCCACCCCCTCGGCCTCGGCACCTTCGGGTGGGACGACGAGGGCACCGCCGCCGGCACGCGCCCGCTCGTCGAGCGCGGCACCTTCGTCGACTACCTCTCGGGCCGCGAGACGGCGGCGGCGCTCGGCCGCGCGAGCACGGGGACGATGCGCGCCGAGAGCTGGAACCGGCCGCCGCTCATCCGGATGGTCAACGTCTCGCTCGAGCCGGGGAAGGGGAGCCTCGAGGATCTCGTCGCCGACACCGACGACGGCGTCCTCATCGCCACCGACCGCAGCTGGAGCATCGACGACGTCCGGCTCAACTTCCACTTCTCCTGCGAGATCGCCTGGGAGATCAAGCGCGGCAAGCGCACCCGCGTCCTGCGCGATCCCGCTTACGGAGGCCGCACCCCGGAGCTGTGGGGCGCGTGCGACGCGATCTGCGGCCCCGAAGAGTGGCGCATGTGGGGCATCCGCAACTGCGGCAAGGGCGATCCGATGCAGGTGATGGCGGTCGGCCACGGCGCCGCCCCCGCGCGCTTCCGCGACGTCCTCGTCGGATCGAGCGGAGGCCGGTCGTGAGCGGCGCCCGCGCCCACGAGGAGCTCCTCGGCCTCGCCCGCTCCGCGCTCGCGCGCGCCGGCGTCGCCGAGGCCCAGATCGCCCTCCGCGATCGCACCCGCCACGGCGCTCGCTTCTCGCGGGGGGCGCTCGGGGAGCACATGGTGCTGTCGGAGCCGCTCGCCCTCGTCCGCGCGGCCGAGGGCCGGCGCGTCGCCGAGGTCCGCACCGACGACGTCGACGAGGAGGGGCTCGTCGCCGCCGTCCGCGCCGCCCACGACGCCGCCAAGGTCGCGCCCGAGACGGACGGCTTCGACGGCTTCGCGGGCGCGGGCGCGCCCCACGTCGAGCCGGTCCGTTGGGCCGAGGCCACGGCGCGGATCGACGAGGAGGCGCGCGCGTCGCGCGTCGCCGAGGTCCTCCGACGCGTGCAGAATGCAGGTTTCGTCGCGGCGGGGATGCTCGAGACCCAGGCCACGCGCTCCGCCATCGTCACCACCCGGGGCTGCGCCCGCGGCGCGTCGTCCACCGTCGCCGGCTTCCGGGTGTGGGCCCTCGAGAGCGCGAGCGGCCTCGGCAGCGCCGGCTACGGCGGTCACCTCCACCGCGACGTCTCCGCCCTCCGCGTCGACGAAGAGACCGAGCGCGCGATCGCGGTGGCTCGAGACGGCCGCTCGCCCGTCGCCGTCGACCCCGGCGCCTGGGACGTCGTGATGGAGCCCCCCGCGCTCGCCGAGCTCGTCGAGTGGCTCGGGGCGATCGCGTTCGGCGCGCGCGAGGTCGAGCAGGGGACGAGCCCGCTCGCTGGCCGCTTGGGCGAGCGCCTGACCGGCGAGTCGGTGACCATCACCGAGGACCCCCTCGACGACAGCGAGCTCGGCTTCGGCGCGCCCTTCGACGCCGAGGGCGTGCCGCGCGCGCGCGTCCCCCTCATCGAGGGCGGCGTCGCCCGCGGCGTGCTCTACGATCGGGGCCACGCGTCGCGCGCGGGCGCGGCGTCGACCGGGAGCGCGCTCGCGCTCGAGGTGCCCGAGTCGACGGTCGGCCCCACCGCGCTCCACATGGCGGGCGGCTCCGCCGAGAGCGTCGACGAGCTCGTCCGGGGCATGGATCGCGGCCTCTACGTCTGCCGGCTCCACTATGTGAACGGCTTCGTCGACACGCGTCGCGCGGTGATGACGGGCCTCACGCGCGACGGGTGCTTCTTGGTCGAGAAGGGCAAGATCACCCGCCCGGTGAAGAACCTCCGCTTCTGCGACTCCTTCCTCGAGGCGCTCGCGCGCGCCGACGGGATGACGCGCGCCCGCCGCGCCATCCCCACCTGGTGGAGCGACGCTGGGGCCACCGTCGTCCCCGCCGTCCGCATCCGAGGCCTCACCTTCGTGAGCTGAAGCGGGTCGAGGGACGATGAACGTCGCCGCCGCACGGGCCCGCCCCCTCCTCGCCGCGCCGGCCGTCGCCGTCGCCGCCGGCCTCGCCCTCG
>JAEUKG010001089.1 GCA_016794325.1 Myxococcales bacterium
GCGCGGCAGGGTGCCCTGCCCTGCGCCCCGCGGGGTGGCACCACTGTTCTACTATACCGAAACAGCGTCTATTATAATCCCGACCGTCTACTGCGCACGACACGGGGGGGCGGGCCCGCGGACCGCCCCCGGCAGCGACCGGCCGCTCGGGGAGAGCGCGCTCGCGGCCGGCCGCTTGCGATCGCAGAACCACGGCGAGCCCCAGACGCGGGTGGTGAAGAGGACGTGCCCGCGCGCCGAGCCGTCCTCGCGCTCGGGCGCGGCGATCGGGTACGCCGCGTGGACCCACGCGTCGCTTCCCGTCGTCTGGACCTCGAGCACGCGGAGGGCGGCGGGTGCTGGCGACGCCCAGCGCGGCGAGGGCAGCGGCACCCGGGCCCACGCTCCGCGCGCGGGCCGGCGGTGCACCTCGGCGAAGCGGGCCACCGCCCAGAGCGCGCCGTCGGCCGCGAGCGACAGCGACACGATCGGCCCCTCGAACGGGACCGCGAGGCGCCGCCACGCCGCCCCGTCCCAGGCGGCGACGTAGGTCTCGCTGGCGCTCTCGTCGTACGGAGCATACGCGTAGAGATAGGCCTGACGCTCGGTGGAGAAGACGACGTCCAGGTTGACGATCCCCTGCCACAGCGCCGACGGCGGGGCCTCGGCGACCGCCCAGTCGCGGTCGCCGGCCCGGTAGGTAGCGACGAACACGCCCCCCTGCGCGCGGCCGAGCTCGTCCTCGCAGCGGCCCGCGACCACGGTGTCGCCGGAGTCGATGCGAGCGGTCGCGTGGCGGGCGAAGCGGGTGCCGGGCGCCGCCTCGCACAGGCTCGCCTCGGCGAGGGGCGGCGGCCGCGCCCCCGGCCGGGCGCGATCGACCGCCTTCGGGTCCTCGGTCCAGCGCGCGCCGTCGCGTGCATAATACACGCGACGACGCTCGAAGAGCGCCCCGCGTTGCGCGGGCGCGAGGTCGGTGTCGACGCGCACCAACCACGCGTCGCGCGGCCGGCGACCGCCGACCTCGAGGTCGCCCCGCACGTAACCGCCGGGGCCGAGCGGCAGGCCTGCGAGGAGCGCGGGGTCGAAGGCGAGGCGGTCGCCGCGGACGTGCGCGAGGCCCTGGGCCGCGCGCGCCTCGGGCCGGTCCTTCGTGAGGAGCGCGTCCTCGAGCCCGTAGGTCCCGTACGCGAGGACGACCTCGGGCCCGACCGGGTAGGCGGCGAGCTTGGGGCAGGTCCCTTCGACCGCGACGCGGAGCTCGGACGTCGCCGAGGCGGAGCCGGGGTGCGAGGCGCGCGGGGAGCACGCGAGGGCGGCGAGCGCGAGGGCGGCGAGCGCCGCGCGAGGGGGCGTCACGGCTTGCTCCCGAGGGTGGGCGCGCACGTCGAGACGCCCGCGCCGACGATCTCGTAGCCGACGTCGCGCAGGAGGTGCTCGATCTCGCCAGCCTCGTTGAGGCGGCTGACGTTGGACGAGCGCGCGCCGAGCGGCTCCCAGAAGAAGTAGAAGGCGCCGCCCCAGAACGCGAACGCCCACGCGCGCCCGGTGACGACGCCGGGCAGCCGCCGCGCGGAGAGGATGCGCGCGGTCTTCGGATCGATCTCGGCGAGGGTGGCGGGGCGCGTCGCGAAGAACCCGAAGAGCCGACCGTCGCCGGTCCCGGTGAGCTCCGCGTCGAGCCCGCGCAGCGGCTCCGAGAACTCGCCGATGCGCTCGAGCTTCGTGCCGCCGACGATGCGGCCGAGGCCGCCGCTCTCCGCGCCGTCGAACGTCTCGCGTGGCGAGGCCGCCACGAAGTAGGTCTCGCTGCGCAGATCGCTGCCCGTGGCGACGAACGCGCTGCCGAAGCGGAGGAAATCGCCCCGGCTCGCGTCGTAGTCGCTCTCGGCGCAGCTCGCGTCGCGGGTGTCGACCCGGTAGAGCGCGCCGTCTTGGTGGACCACCCACGCGACGCCCGAGCGGTCCACCGCCATCGAGTGCTCGCTCGAGGCGAAGCGGCGCCGACCTCGGCGCGACGGCGGGCACGACATCGTCCCCACCGCCCGGATCGCGTTCTCCTCGGGGGCGTACGAGAGGAGCTCGTGCCCGGTCGCCGCCAGGTAGATGAGCCCGGAGCCCTCGGCGCACGGCAACGTGGCGTGCCGGCGGTACTCGCGCGGGAAGTCGTAGACGGGCTCGACGGAGGCGGCGGCGGCGCGCGGCGGCGGCGGCGACGGTCGGCACCCGAAGCCCGCGAGCGCGACCGCGAGCCCGAGCCCGAGCGCCAGGGTCGCGCCACGGCCCCAGCCCCGGGTCGGCGGCGAGCGCGGTTCGGAGCGCGACATCCCTACGTTTTACCACCGGTTTCGGCCAATCGGGCGGCGCCGGTTGACGCGCCGAACGCCCCGTCCTTATAAGGACGGGCCCTGTCGCGCCCGCGCGCGCGGGCTCGAGGTCTTTCGCGATGGATACGATCCTCTACGCAGTCATCGGCTTGGTCGTCGTCGGGGCGCTGGTCTACTTCTTCGTGCTGCGCAAGAAGCCGCAGCCGGAGCTGCCGGCGGGTGAGACGAAGCCCGCGAGCCGAGCCGAGACGCCGACGGTGCGTCCGACGGAGCCGAAGCCGGCTCCCGAAGAGAAGCCGACCCGCACCGCCCCCACCCCCGAGCCGCGGGTGGAGCAGAAGCGCGTCCTCCCGGAGCCGCTCGCGTCCGCCGACGTCATCCCGGTGGAGGAGTCGCAGCGCGAGCAGCCCGCCGCCGAGCCCGCGGCCCCGGCCCCCAAGCCAAAGCGAGACATCGCCGGCCTCCGCAAGGGCCTCACCGCCACGCGAGGTGGCTTCATCGCCCGCCTGGCGGCGCTCTTTTCCGGCAAGAAAGAGATCGATCCGGCCATCTTGCAGGAGATCGAGGAGGTCATGCTCACGAGCGACGTCGGGGTGAAGACCACCCAGAGCATCCTGGAACGGCTGAAGGAACGGCTCGACAAGAACGAGCTGTCGGACGGCGACGCCGTGTGGGCCGCGCTCCGCGAGGAGGCGGTCCGCATCCTCTCGCTGCCCTCGGAGCCGCTGTCGCGGCGGTCGGGCAAGAACAAGCCGATGGTCGTGCTCATGGTCGGCGTCAACGGCGTCGGCAAGACGACGACGATCGGCAAGCTCGCCACCCGCATCATCGGCGACGGGCGCAAGGTCATGCTCGCGGCGGGCGACACGTTCCGCGCCGCGGCGGTGCAGCAGCTCGAGGTCTGGGGCAAGCGCGTCGGCGCCGAGGTGGTGAAGGGCAAGGAGGGCGCGGACCCGGGCGCGGTCGCGTTCGAGGCCACGACCAAGGCCAAGGACGGGGCGATGGACGTCCTCCTCATCGACACCGCCGGGCGGCTCCACACCAAGTCCCCGCTCATGGACGAGATCAAGAAGGTCCGCAAGACGATCGCCAAGGCGATGGACGGCGCCCCCCACGAGACGCTCCTCGTCCTCGACGCGACGACCGGGCAGAACGCCCTCACCCAAGCTCAGATGTTCAAAGACGCGGTCGACTTGACCGGCATCGTCCTCACCAAGCTCGACGGGACCGCCAAGGGCGGGATCGTCCTCGGCATCTGCGACGAGCTCAAGGTGCCCGTGAAGTACATCGGCCTCGGCGAGCGCGCCGAGGACCTCCGGGAGTTCTCCCCGGAGGACTTCGCCCTCGCCCTCTTCGGCAAAGACGACGACGAGGCGCGCGCCGCCTGACCCACGTCCCATCCAACCGGTCCTTCGCCTGGAGGATCGAGTGTGGTAGTGAGGACCTCGTTCGCGGCACCCCAGCCGCCACTCAGCATCGTCACCGCTTTTTCATTGCTTCTCGGGATCCGCGCGTGATAATTTCGCGCGCGCTTTACGCTGTACGCCTCAATTCCCCTGTTTTTCTCATTCGTTACGCGCGCTGCACGGATAGCGGAAGGGGCCACGATGAAACGTCCTGGCGAGCCTCATCGAGGCGAGCGACACACGGCCGAGCGGTCTAAGGCCCCTCGCGACAGAGCGGGTTGGAAGGGTAAGCTTGCCGCTGCGGCATGCCTCGTGGCGGCTGCGGCCCTGGTGCCGGGGCTCGCCCTCGCGCAGCCGGGCAAGAAGCCCCCGAAGCCGCCGCCCACCGCGCCGACGGCGACGGGGGCGGGCTCCGACATCGAGATCGACGACCCGAACCAGCCGAAGCAGCCCGACACCCCGCCCGCGGGGACGGGCGACCCGGGCGCTGCGGGCGGCGGCGGAATCTGCGAGATCGACCCCTCGGCCTGCCCCAAGGGTCAGGACATCAACGCCGCCGCCAAGCGCGACGTCGCCGCCGAGGTCTACGCGGTCCAGCAGATCTACGCCCTGCGCTACCACCGCTTCGAGGTGCAGCCGGGGTGGAGCTTCTCGCTGAACGACCAGTTCGTGAGCCACCTCGGGCCGACGCTCGGCATCAACTACTACATCACGAACGTCCTCGCGGTCGGCCTGAACGGCACCTTCTACCAGCCGTTCAACAGCGACTCGGACTTCAACTTCCAGAACCGCCGCGCGACGCGTATCGCGGTGCCGCTCACCGAGTACCAGTGGGGCGCGAACCTGAACTTCACGTACGTCCCGATGTACGGAAAGTTCGCCGGGTTCTCGAACTTCATCTTCCACTACGACGCGTACGTCATCGGCGGCGTCGGCGCCCTCTCGACGCGGCCCACGCCGGTCATCGACCCCGACAACCGCAACTTCAGCTTCAAGCCGAAGGTCGCGTTCAACGCCGGGCTCGGCCTCCGCATCTTCTTCAACCGCTGGCTCGCGCTCAACCTCGAGATCCGCGACTACATCTACAACGAGCAGCTCGAGAACCTTCAGATCGCCGCCACGCAGCAGCAGCAGCAGAACCCCGACACCTGGTTCGGCGAAAACCGCATCACGAACGCCGTCCAAGCCCAGCTTGGCGCGTCGATCTTCTTCCCGTTCAGCTGGGAATACAGGTTGCCGAAATGAGGTCCACGGCCATGCGAAAGACGATCGGGTCCACGCTGGTCGCAGCTGCGCTCGGAGCGTTCGCGCTCGCGGGCGCGCCGCGTGAGGCGAAAGCGCAGGAGATTCAGATCACGGGGCCCCTCGCGGGCGCTCCCGCCGTTCGGAAGCTCCGGCTGTACCGCGAAGGTCGCTTCGAGTTCTCGCCGGGCGTGAGCTTCACGCTCCTCGACGAGTACCGTCGGACGATCATCCCTGGCGCGACGCTCCAATACAACCTGTTCGAGTGGCTCGGGCTCGGCGTGTGGGGCGGCTACGGCGTCGTCAGCCTCACCACCGACCTCACCGACCAGATCGACAGCACGGCGCTCCGCAACTCGCGTACGGCGCCGAACCTGAACCACCAGGGCAACGCCGAGCCGTTCAAGACCGCGCCCTTCGGCGATCAGACGGCGAAGCTCACCTACTTCATCGCGCCCCAGGCCCAGTTCGTCCCCCTCCGCGGCAAGCTGGCGCTGTTCCAGAAGCTCTTCGTCGACACCGACGCCTACCTCCACGGCGGCGTCATGCTCGTCGGCGTCGAGGAGCGCGGCAACTGCGGCGTCGACAAGAGCACGCCGTCGTGCACGGATCCGAAGTCGTTCACGCGCGAGTCTCGCCTCGCGGTCGCGCCGACCTTCGGCCTCGGGCTCTCGTTCTACACCTCGAAGATCGTCTCCCTCCGCATGGAGTACCGCGCCTTCCCGTTCTCGTGGAACCGCGCGGGCTTCGATCAGCGCGGCGGCGGCACCGACGGCAAGTTCCCGAACGGCATCACCGGCAACTTCAAGGTCGACAGCGAAGACCGGACCTTCAAGTTCAACCAGATGTTCACCGTCCAAGCGGTCATCTCCTTCCCGAAGCCCAACGTCAGCGAGTGAGCTGACGCCGAGCGGCGGCACGTTCGGGCGGCGCGGGAACCTCCGCGTCGCCCGAGTGTCTTTAAGCCCCGCGCGCGCCGCTCCCGGCGGCCGCGCCGGAGGTCGCCATGGGGAAGCGCGCTCGTGCGCTCGTTTCGTTCGGAGCGGCGGCAGCGCTCGCGCTGGGTTGCGGTCTCGGTCGAGGCCCGTCCTCACCCGCGCCGGCGGCGTCGTCGCCCGAGGCGTCGGGAGCCGCCGCGCCGCGCCTGTCGCTCGCGGTGCGGACCAAGGCCGCGCCCATCCGACTGACGGCGTCGGACGGGACGGGCCTCCGGCTCACCCGCCTCGAGAGCCGCGGCGTCATCGTGGGGCCGGTCGCGTACACGGAGCTCCACCTCTGGTTCCAGAACGGCGAGGCGCGCGTCCGCGAGGGCACCCTCGGGGTGACGCTGCCGCGCGGGGCGAGCCCGAGCCGACTCGCGGTGAAGGTCGGCGACGCGCTCCGCGAAGCCGAGATGGTGGAGCGGGCGAAGGCGCGCGCCACCTACGACGACTTCCTCCATCGTCGGGAGGATCCGATGCTCCTCGAGACGAACGCCGGCGGCGAGCTGTCGGCGAGGATCTTCCCGATCCTGCCGCTCGAGTCGAAGGAGATCGTCGTCGGCTTCGCGCACGAGGTGACGGCGGACGCTCCCTACGTGCTGCCCCTGCGTGGGCTGCCGCAGCTCGACCGGCTCGACGTGGAGGTCGCGTACGCCGGCGGCGGCAAGGCGCCCGGCCTCTCGCTCGCGGCGCGCGCGCCGGACGCCGACTACGCCGCGCCTGCCGACGCGACGACGGCGGCGGCGCGGTCGGGGACCATGGCGGCGATCCGCGTGCGCCCCGACGTGGCGCCGCGGCCCGATCCGCTCGGCGACGCGGTCGTTCTCGTCGACACGAGCGCGTCGCGCGCCACCGACCTCGACGCGGAGCTCGCGCAGCTCGACGCCGTGATCGCCGCCATGCCCCCCGCGGCCCGGCTCGTCGTGGGGTGCTTCGATCAGGCGGTGTTCGTCGCCCACGACGGGCCGGCGAGAGACTGGGGCCAGGCCGGCGCCCAGCGCGTGCGTGACCGCGGAGCGCTCGGCGCCTCCGACCTCGCGCGCGGGCTCACCTGGGCCTCGGGGCTCGCGGGAGCTCGGGGGATCGGCCGCGTCGTCGTCCTCTCGGACGGCGTCGCGACCGCGGGAGCCACGGGCGCGGACGCCATCCTCCGCGCGGTCGACGCCGGATCGCGCGGCGCGCGGCGCGTCGACGTCGTGGGCTTCGGCGCGGCGCGCGACGACTCGGTGCTGCGCGCGGTCTCGCGTTCGGGGGCGCACCCGGGCGCGCTCCTCGACGCCGCGGCCGGGGCCGCGCGCGTGGTCGCGGGCTTGGGGGTCCACCCGACGTCCGCCCCCGTGAGCGTCGCCGGCGCGACCTGGGTGTGGCCCACGCGCCTCGAGGGCCTCGTGCCGGGCGAAGAGCGCGTCGTCTACGCGGAGCTCCCCGCGGAGGCTCCGCTCGTCGTCGGGACCGGAGGCCCGACGCGGGCGACGAGCGCCCAGAGCGCCGATCGACTGCTCGTCGCGCGGGCCTGGGCGCGCGCGCGCATCGACGCCCTCGCGGCCGAGCCCGCGAGCGCCGACGTCGAGCGCAAGATGGTGGCGCTCTCGATCGAGAGCCGCGTCTTGTCGCCCTACACCGCCCTCCTCATGCTCGACCGCGACCAGGACTACTCGCGCTACGGGATCGAGCGGCGCGCGAACACGGGCGTCCTCAGCGCCAGCGACGGCCGCGCCGGGCAAGCGCGCCGGGATTGGGCGGAGCCGGGCGGGGACGCGCTCGCGGCGCGCGGGAACATGTGGGGCGGCGGCGAGGCCTTCGGCCAAGGGGGCCTCGGGCTCTCGGGCCCTAGCTCCGGCGGCGGTACGATCGGACGCGGCGCTGGCGCGGCGGCGAGCGGGGCGCACCGGACCGCCGACGCGCCGTCGGTGCGGAGCGCGGGCGCGCAGGTGAGCGGGCGCATCCCGCCCGAGATCATCCAACGGGTGGTGCGGCGCCGGACGCCGGATTTGCGTGCATGTTACACGGATGCCCTCGCCCGCCGCCCCGACGTCCGGGGGCGCGTGTCGGTGCGGTTCGTCATCGCGACGAACGGCGACGTCGGCGCGGTCACGGACGGCGGATCGACGGTGAACGACCCCGAGCTCGTCGCCTGCGTCGTCCGCGCGTTCCGGAGCCTCGCGTTCCCCGCCCCCGAGGCGGGGGTGATCACCGTCGTGTATCCGCTCATCTTCGGGTCCGCGACGCCGGACGATCCGCCACCGAGCCCTCCCGAGGCCGACAAGTCCGCTAGGGCGGAGCCGTACGCGGGCCGCATGAAGGAGGTGCAGCGGCACCTGGCGGCGGGCCACGCGGCGGCGGCGCTCGACGAGGCCCGCGGGTGGTACACGTCTGCTCCCGGAGACGTCATGGCGCTCGACGCGCTCGGCGAGGCGCTCGAGGCGTCGCGCCTGCCCGAGGCGGCCGCGCGGGCCTACGGCTCGATCGTGGACCTCCACCCCGGCCGCGCGGACCTCCGCCGCTTCGCCGCCGAGCGCCTCCAGCGGCTGGGCGCGGCGGGGATCGATCTCGCGACCGACGACCTCGACAAAGCGCTCGTTGACCGGCCGGACCACCCCTCGGCGTACCACCTCGCCGGCATGGCCCACCTGCAGGCGGGCCGCCCCGAGCGCGCCTTCGAGCTGTTCGCGAAGGGCATGCAGGAGACTCGAGTCCGGTGGGCGAGCTACCCGGGGGTCCAGCGCGTGCTCGCCGAAGACGCCGGGCTCGCGGCGGCCGCGTGGCGCAAGGCCGAGCCCGAGCGCGAGAGGACGATCGCGGACCGGCTCGCCGCGGCCGGCGGGGCCGTCGAGAGCGAGCCTTCGCTCCGGTTCGTGCTCGTGTGGGAGTCGGACGCGTCCGACGTGGACTTCCACGTTCGCGACGCGAAGGGCAACCACGCGTTCTTCGGCAAGCCGACCCTGCCCAGCGGCGGGAGCCTCTACGCCGACGTCCGGAGGGGCTACGGCCCCGAGTGCTTCACCATCCGCGGGCCGAAGGCGGAGCGGTCGGCGAGCTACCAGCTCGCGGCGCACTACTACGACCGAGGGCCGATGGGCTACGGGATGGGCACCGTGCAGGTGATCGAGCACGACGGCGCCGGCGCGGTGAAGATCGAGCACCGGCCCTTCGTGGTCATGAACGACGGCGCGCTCCTCGATCTCGGCGCCGTGCGCTGAGGCGCGCCCTGCCCGCTGCGCGTCCGCCGAGGCACGCGGAGCGAGTCAGCGCTTCTTGACCCGGCCCTCGCCGTCGACCGAATATTCGGGCGTGAGCGCGCGGCGCATCTCGTCGCGCATGTCCTCGGGCACGACCCAGCCGCGCGAGGCCATGCCGTCGGCGACCTTGTTCTTGATGCGAATGCTCTCTTCGTCGGCGTAGAGCTTCACGAGCGCGGGGATGCTCTCGGGGTCGTTCTGCACGAGGACGGTGGACGCGGCGAAATACCGCGCCTCGTCGTTCACGTCCTCGAGGAACGGCTCGACCGCCTCGCGGATCTTCGGGCTGCGGTAGTCCTCGAGC
>JAEUKG010001097.1 GCA_016794325.1 Myxococcales bacterium
TCGCCAGGAAGTCCTGGGTCCGGGGCTCGACCGCGCCCGAGAGCACCTTGTCGCCGTCGACGCCGACGAGCTTGAGCGCGAGCCCGCGCACGTCGCCTTTTTGTCGTGCTGGCGCCGGGGAGCGCCGTTCGAGAAGCGCGCCCAGCCCCGGTAGGTCGCGGGCGCGGCGAAGATGCCGTGGCGCGCGTGCGCGGGCAGATCGCCGAGGATCTCGAGCTCCGCGGTCGCCCCCACGAGGCCCTTGGCGTGGAGGGCGCGCGCAGGGCGCCCGTCGCGCGCGCTCGCGGCCTGCACCTCGCGCAGCGTGCGGGCGTGGCGCGCGAAGCGCTCGTCCTCGTCGGGCGCGACCGTCTCTCTCCATTCCGTGCTCGGCATCGGCCGAGCGTACACGCCCGCGCGCAGCTGGCTCAACGCCCCGGACGGGACACGACCATGTCCGCCAGCGCACAGGTCTTCTTCACCAGGCACTCGGCGAGGGCGGCGACCACGGCCGGCGGATCGTCGGCGTCGAGGTACAAATCCGGCGCGTAGCCGCGGCTCTCCTCGAAGTCGGCGCCGATCGGCGGCGGCGCGAAGCGCTTCATCCCCGCGCTCACCCCGAGGCCGGTGGCGGGCAGCCGGTAGACGAGGACCTCGGCGAACGCCCCCACGCCCGCGGTGCTCTCGCCGACGACGATGGCGCGCGGGAGCTGGCGCGCGTGGAGCACGAAGCTCTCGCACGCCGAGGCGCAGGCCCGGTCGACGAGCACCACGAGGGGCGCGGCGTAGGGGCTCGGCGCCTTGCCCTCGGCCGAGCGCTGCCGCTCGATCCATGCATGCACCGGCTTTCCCTCGCGCTCCGCCTCCGCCACGACGCGGTTGCCGTACGCGAGGCGCTCCTCGACGTCGCGGCGAGCCTCGTCGTCGGCGATGCCCTCGGCGAGGGCGCACGTGTTCTCGTTGACGATGCCCTGCCGCGTCACCTCGCTGTCGAGGCGGCTCACGCGGTAGCCGACGAGGGGGCCCTGGGTGAGGCCCGCGAGCCAGTCGACCGCGTACGCGTCGGCGCCGCCCTCGTTGCCGCGCAGATCGATCGTCGCCGCCGGCGAGCGCCGGACGTCGGGGGCCGAGGCCACGAACGAGGTGAGCTCCTTGTGCTTCGCGCCCCAGAACGTCCGCACGCGGAGCCGGGGGACGACCCCGTGCGTCCTCTCGAAGGCCGGCTCGCGCGGGGCCTTGTCCGGCGGCTCGCGGAGGCGGAGCTTGCGCATCGGGATCTCGATCGGCCGAGCGCCTGGCGAGTCGATCACGCAGCGGAGGGGCGGAGGGGGTGTCGCCGAGACGACGATCGGGCGGCGCTCGCGCCCGAGGCGGGCGCTGAGCGACGGCCGGAAGAGCGCGCCCGTCGCGTGCCCGACGCAGACGACCAGCTTGCCGCCGGCGTGCGGCCCTTCGAGGATCGTGCTCTCGTCGTCGAGCGCGAGGTCCGCGGTGTAGGTGTCGCCGGGCGCGCTCAGGCTCCGGCGGCCGGAGTGACCGCCGGTCTCGGTGAAGCCGAAGAGGGCGAAGTGCCCGTCGTTCGCCGGCCGGAGGGCGTCCACGACCCGGTCCCGGAATATCTCTACAGAGATAGGCTCGGCCGCGCCCTCGACGAAGCGCCTGAGGGCAGCGAACGCCGCCGCGAAGTCGACGCCGCCCGCGCGACGCACCTCGTAGCCTGCCCAGCCGCGGGTCACGACGCGCTCGAGGACGGCGAGATCGGCCATCGCGCCCGCGCGGGTGACGGTGGGGCGAGGCGGCGTCTTGCAGTCGGCGGGCTGGAGGAGGAGGTCGCGGAAGATCGCGGGCGCCGACGCCGAGGACGGCGCCGCGGAGCGCGGGCAGGAGGCGCCGCCGCCGCACGACGCGATCGCGGCGAGCCCGAGCGCGAGCCCGAGGCGCCTCATCGGTACGGCGAGTCGGCTCGGCGCTCGCCGCGCGCGTCGAGGGTCCACGCGAGGACGGCGTCGAGGGCGGCGGTGATCGCGCGCGGGTCTTCGGTGAAGCCCGGCCGCTCCAGGGTCACCATCTGGCCCTCGTTGGTGACGTGACCTTCGGGGAAGAGCGCGCGGATGGCGCGGACGCGCTCCACCACCACCTCGGCCTCGATCTCGCCGCGCGCGGCCTTCGGCAGCGGGGCCGCGGCGAGGTCGATCTCGAGGCGCGTCGAGGGCGCGCCCTTCGTCCAGATCGTGCGGACCGACGCCCGGAGCGCGCGCTCCTCGCCCCCGAGGACGCGCGCGCGGACGACCACGCCGTGGATCGCCGGGCCGCTGGGGACGAGGGTCGCGCCCTCGGCGGCGGCGAACGTCTGCCAGGTGGCCCGGTGTGCGCCGAGCTCCGGCGGGAACGGCAGCGCGGCGATCGCCGCCGCCACCTGGTCGGCCTTGGACTTCGCGAACACCGCGATCGCGCTCATCCGCTCCACCTCGTCATTCGGGATGGGATAGTGGAGCGCCAGGCTCCGGTCCGTCATCCGGACCTCGTCGGGCTTGCCGAGCTCGCCGAGGACGGCCTGGAAGAACGCCTCGAGGGCCTCGGGCGCGATCGGATGACGGTGCGATCCAGCGTCGACGCGGAGGCGGTAACCGTCTTGGAGGGGGCCGGGCAAGAACGGCGAGGTGGCGAAGCCCTCGAGCATGCGGAGCCGTCGGAACGTGGTGCCGATCTCGACGTCGGGGAACGCGAGATCGATCATCACGCCGAGCTTGCCCTCGCGGACGACGTCGCTGACGCGGATGGCCACCGGGCCGCTCGCGCCCTCGCACAGCACCGGGAGCTTACCCTCCCGGAGGCCGCTCGCGCCCGCCATCGCCGCGGCGAGGTGGCGGAGGCGATCGCTGCCGACGACGGCGCCGGGCGCGACGCCGTACAGCTTCGAGCCGCGCGGGAGCACCTCCACCCGGATCTCGAACGAAGGGTCGAACGCCCACGGGACGTCGGCGGTGACGACGAGCGCCCACTCGTGGTCGATGCGGCCGGTCTGGAAGGTCGGCGGCAGCGCGGTGTTCGTCGAGAAGCGGAACGGGATCGGCTCACCCGAGCGGAGCGACGCCGCGGGCACGTTGATCGTGAACCCTCCACCCCGGCGGCGGTCGTGACGGCCCATCGGGATGAAGGCGACGCTCGTGAGGAGGAGCTGCACCGCGTCGAACCGGGCGTCGTGGCCTGCGCGGAGCGCGATCTGCCCCTCGAGCGCCTCGTCGTGGGCGATGACCGACGACGCGAGGTTGATCTCGAGGACGAGGTTCTCGTGGAAGCCCGGCGGCGAACGCGTCGCGACGGGGACGCGGATGCCCTCCCGCGGGGGGAGCGCCACGACCGGCTCGACGCTGACGGTCGGGTCGATGGCCCAGTCGACGTCGAGACGCACGTCGATGCGATGACCGATGCCGCAGTCGTTGCCCGCGAGCGTCTCCGGGAGCCACGCCGGCACGTCGAGCACGAAGGGGAAGCGGTGCGATCCCGCCGCGAGGTGCCCGGGGAGGTCGACGTGCAGCGGCGCGAAGAAGAGCTCCTCCCTCACGACCGTGCGGCTCTTGCCGCCGCCGTAGCCGGCCCACGCCGTCGTGCGGAGGGTGAGGTTGATGTGGTTGGCGCGCGGGATGGGCTCGGGCGCGTCGATCACGAGCTCGCCGTTCACCGACTTGCCCGCTTCGAGCACGCCGTGGGGGAGCAACACCTGGAACTTCGCGTCGGGGAAGACGGCCATCACCCCCGAGCGTACCTCATCCCATCGAGGCGAAGCGCGCTCAGCGGCGACGCGCGGGCGCGGCCTTCGGGGTGCAGCCGTAGTCGGCGACCCAGCCGTCCTTCGAGACCGCGAACGGAGTGATCGTCTTCACGAAGTTCCACTGGCCGCCGGCGGGCCGGGTGTAGACGCGGACGTCGTAGCTCGCCTCGGGCATCTCGACGGCGTTGTTGGCCTGCCCGACGCCGACGACGTGCTCCTGGACCTTCTGGCCGCCGGCGAGGAACTCGAACTTGATCTCGCTCTGGTCCTTGGCGCCGCACTTGTCGGTGGTGTTCCACACCTTGCCGACGAACTTGCGGACGGGGGCGCCTGGCGCGGGCGCGGGGCCGGCCTCCGGCGTGTACTTGAAGGTGACGAGCGTCTGCTGCCGCGCCTTGACCTCGACCTTGCCGGACCAGCTCTTGCCGTCGGGGGCCGTCACCGTGACCGGCAGGTACGCGTCGGCGTGCGGGAGGTTCACCACCATCGGGGCGGTGTCCTCGACCGGCTTGCCGTCGACCATCACCGTCACCTTGAAGCCCGCCGGCTCGGTGATCTTCAGCGAGGTCGCCGCAGCGTGCGAGAACGTCGTGTTCTGCGTCCAGGCGGCGAGGCCCTCGGACGGAGCGAAGACGGCGAAAGCGAGGACGGCGACGAGCGACAGATCACGGAGCTTCATGGGGTTCGGTCTCCTGGGCGGGCTGGTATACGCCGGCCGAAAAGGTGATGTTCCCTAGCAGCGGTCCGACGACGCGCAACCCACCCGTGGGCTGTCGCGCAATCGTCACGCGCTTTTGAATACGTGGAGATCCCGCGCCTCCGCCCCGCGGCGGCGGCGTGGCACGAGGTGGCGCATCGCCTGCGACGTGCTCGTCAGCCCCCACACCTGGATCTCGATGGAATCATTGATGAACCCAGCGGCACGAGCCATGCTCTACGAGGCGCCATGCGCACCTCTCTCCGCACCCTCCTCGGATCGGTCGTCGCCACCGCCAGCGTCGTGGCCTGCGCGGGCAAGGTGGAGCCCGCCCCTGGCAAGCTCGAGCCCAACGGCACGCGCACCGAGGCGACGCACGGCACCCGCGAATACGGGAACGGGTGCGCGACCGAATACTGGGCGTACGAGCTGTCGTCCGACTACGCGTGCAAGCTGTCGACCGACCTGATCGCTCCGAACGGCTACCGCTCCTGCCCGTCGCTCTGCGGCGACTCGGCCGCCTCGTGCTCGGTGAGCTCGGGCTCCGACACCGAGCAGCGCATCTGGCGAACCGCCGACGAGCCGTGCAAGCCCACCGCCGCGTTCCTCCTGTGCACGAAGGACGCGAGCACCCGCTGTGTGATGGAAGGGCGGCGGCCCGATGGCCTCGTGGCGACCGGCCGCGACGCGTTCCGCGACGTCGGGTGCTACTTCGCCGAGTGCGCGTTCCTCGAGGGCGCGGCCGTGATCGCGTTCGAGCGGCTCGTGATCGAGCTCGAGGGGTGGGGCGCGCCGGCGGAGCTCGTCGAGCGCGCGCGGCGCGCCGAGCGCGAGGAGCGACGCCACGTGGAGCTCGCCACCGCGCTCGCGCACCGCTTCGGGCGCGCGCCGGCGCCGGTCGTGGTGGGCGAGCACGCGCCGCGCTCGCTCTTCGCGATGGCGCTGGAGAACGCCGTCGAGGGCGTGGTGCGCGAGACGTACGGCGCCGCGGCCGCGCTCTACCGCGCGGAGCACGCCGCCGACCCCGAGGTCGCGCGCGCCCTCGCCGAGATCGCCGACGACGAGTGCCGCCACGCGGAGCTCAGCTGGGATCTCGCGCGCTGGGCCGAGACCCGCCTCACCGCCGCCGAGCGCGACGCGGTCCGCGCGGCGATGCGCGAAGCCGCGCGCGAGCTCGAGGAGCAGCTCGGCGACGAGCCCCCGCGCGAGCTCGTCGCGATCGCGGGCGTGGCCCCCGCGGCGAGCGCGAAGCGCATGGTGTCGGGCCTCCGCGAGGCGTGGGCGTCGATCGCGGCCTGATCCGATCCGCGGGCGGCCGTGCTAACGACGCCGGCATGAGCTCGGAGTTCTGGGACGACCGCTACCGCGCCGACGATTTTGCGTACGGGAAGGAGCCGAACGACTTCGTGCGCGAGGTCGCGGGGGAGATCCCCATCGGCCCGGTTCTCTGCCTGGCCGAGGGCGAGGGGCGCAACGCCGTGTTCCTCGCCGGGCGCGGCCACGAGGTCACCGCGGTCGACTTCGCGACCGAGGGCCTCGCCAAGGCCCAGCGCCTCGCCCGCGAGCGCAACGTCCGCGTCGAGACCGTGCTCGCCGACCTCGCGACCTACGAGCCTCCGCGCAGCGACTACGCGGGGATCGTCGCCACGTTCGCGCACCTCCCCCCGCCCGTCCGCGCGCGGGTGCATCGCTGGGCGGCGGCGTCGCTCCGCCCGGGCGGGGTGTTCGTGCTCGAGGCGTATCGACCTGCGCAGCTCGCCCACGCGACGGGCGGCCCCCGCGACGTGGCGCTCTTGATGACGCTCGACGACCTCCGCCGGGAGCTCGCGGCCCTCGAGATCGTGATCGGCCGCGACGTCGACCGCGAGATCCGCGAGGGCGCGTTCCACAGCGGCGAGAGCGCGACCGTGCAGGTGCTCGCGCGCAAGAGCGCCTGAGCCGGCGCTGCGGGGTGGCCCGACCGCCGGGCGCATGTTACCAATGGTAATATGACGACCGCGTGGAGGCCGACGGCCTGCATCCTCTGTGAGTGCAACTGCGGGCTCGAGGTGGAGCTCGGGGGCGACGACGGGCGCCGCTTGGTGAAGCTCCGCGGCGACAAGGCCCACCCCGCCTCGCGCGGGTACGCCTGCGAGAAGGCGCACCGGCTCGACTACTACCAGAACGGTCGCGACCTCCTCCGCGCGCCGCTCCGGCGGCGCCCCGACGGCGCGTTCGAGGAGATCCCCTGGGACACCGCGATCCGCGAGGTCGCCGAGCGCCTCGCGAAGGTCCAGGCGACCTGGGGCGGCGACACGATTTTCTATTACGGCGGCGGCGGGCAGGGGAACCACCTGCCCGGCGCCTACAGCACCGCGACGAGGCGCGCGCTCGGGAGCCGCCACCGCTCGAGCGCGCTCGCGCAGGAGAAGACCGGCGAGTTCTGGATCAGCGATCGCGTGATGGGCACCGCGACGCGCGCCGACTTCGAGCACTGCGACGTCGCCCTCTTCATCGGGAAGAACCCCTGGCACTCGCACTCGATCCCGCGCGCGCGGGTGACGCTCAAGGAGATCGCCAAGGACCCGGCGCGCACGCTCGTCGTGATCGATCCCCGGCGGACCGAGACCGCGGAGCTCGCCGACATCCACCTCGCGGTGAAGCCCGGCGGCGACGCCTGGCTCCTCGAGGCGATCCTCGGCGTGATCGTGCAGGAGGGGCTCTTCGACCGGGAGTTCGTCGACGCGCACGTCGCCTCCGCCGAGGCGGTGCTCGAGCGGCTCCGCGGGCTCGACGTCGCGCGCGCCTCCGCCCGCGCGGGGGTGGAGGTCGAGCTCGTTCGCCGCGCCGCCCGCGCGATCGGCGGCGCGAAGGCGCTGTCGAGCTTCGAGGACCTCGGGGTGCAGATGAACCACCACTCGACCCTCGTGAGCTACCTCCACCGGGTGCTCGTCGTGCTCACCGGGAGCTACGGCCGGCCCGGCACCCACCACACCGTGACCCCGATGGTGTCGTTCACCGGCGGCGCCTCCGGCAAGAAGAGCCCCGTGGCCGGGGCCCCGATCGTCGCCGGGCTCGTGCCCTGCAACGTGATCGCCGAGGAGATCCTCGCCGATCACCCGAAGCGCTACCGGGCGATGATCGTCGAGGGCGCGAACCCCGCCCACTCGCTCGCCGACTCCAAGAAGATGCGCGAGGCGCTCTCCGCGCTCGACACGCTGGTCGTGATCGACGTCGCGATGTCGGAGACGGCCAAGCTCGCGCACTACGTGCTCCCGGCGGCGACGCAGTTCGAGAAGGCGGAGGCGACGTTCTTCAACTTCGAGTTCCCCGACAACACGTTCCACCTGCGGCCGCGCCTCTTCCCCCCCGGCGCCGACCGGCTCCCCGAGGCCGAGATCCACGCGCGGCTGTGCGAGGCGCTCGGCGCGGTGAGCGAGGCCGACTACGCGCCGCTGCGCGAGGCGGCGCGCGCGGGCCGCCAGGCGTACGCGGAGGCGTTCATGGCGCGCGTCCTGCCCGATCCCCGGCTGTCGGGGCAGGCGCCGGTGCTCCTCTACCGCACCGCCGATCTCCCCGACGACGTGAGGGACGGCGCGGTGCTCCTCGGGCTCGTCTTCCGCCTCGCGATGGAGCACGGGCCGTCGCTCGCGCGGGCCGGCTTCGGGGGCTCGCCGCTCGAGTCCGCCCTCGCGCTCTACGACGCGATCGTGACGCGCCCCTCCGGCGTCGTCTTCTCGGTCGACGACTGGCGCGAGAAGCACGCGCGCGTCCCCACCCCCGACGGCAAGATGCACCTCGACCTGCCGGACATGCTGGCGGAGCTCGCGCGCCTCGACGAGCCCGACGCGCCGAGCGACCCCGCGTTCCCGTTCGTGCTGTCGGCCGGCGAGCGGCGGTCGTTCACCGCGAACACGATCATCCGCGACCCCGAGTGGCGCAAGAAGGACCGCGAGGGCGCGCTCCGCATGCACCCGGACGACGCGGCCGCCCTCGGCGTCGGCGACGGCGACGCGGTGCGCCTCACCACCAAGCGCGGGGAGGCCGTCGTCGTGGTGGAGGTGACCGACACGATGCGCCGGGGCCACCTCGCGCTCCCGAACGGGCTCGGCACCAGCTATCCCTCCACGGATGGTGACGCCGTCCCCGGGGTCGCCCCCAACGAGCTCACCTCGGTCGAGGACCGCGACCCGTTCGTGGGGACGCCGTGGCACAAACACGTCCCCGCCCGCGTCGAGCGGCGCGACGCGCGGCGCGCGTAGCCCGCCGCGACCGACCACGCGGCGACGCCCCGCCGGATCCGAGATCCGACGGGGCGCCTCGAGGCCGCCAGGCCGCGCGCTCAGTACGGGCGCGCGGGGTCGTTCACGCCCGGCGGCGGCACCGGCGGCGCGGGCTCGGCGCGCTCCACCGCCGCGCAGGTGCAGCGCCCGGTGGCGGGGTCGAAGGAGGGGTTCTCGCCGGCGGCGCAGTCGGTCGTGAGGCAGCGGTTGGTCACGGTCGCGGACGCGACGCGGCCGGTGCAGCACGCGGTCGGAGAGGGCGCCAGCGAGATCGTGTCGTTGCAGAGCACGGCGCCGCACGAGAGCGCGCGCTCGGTCCTCGAGCCGCGGCCGAGGCAGGCGTTCGGCCCCTGGTCGGCGCCGCCCTCGGGTCGACCGTCGGGGCCCCAGTTGGAGACGCGGCCGAGGTCGCGGGTCGGGGGGACGGTGCGCGGCGGGAGGCCGGCGCGCGCCATCACGTCGTTCACGAGCGCGCTGCTGCACGCGGCGGCCTTGGTGATCTGGGTCGAGAGGCCGGTGCAGTCGCTGGAGCAGCGCGCCGGATCCGAGCACGACTTCGCGCCGGTGCCCGCCCGCTGGTTCATGAACGCGACGGCGTCGGCGGGCTTCATCTCGCGCACCCTGAAGTACTCCTCGGTGGTGATCCGACCCTCGGCGAGGAGCCGGCCGGACTGCAGCCATCTCATGGCGGACGCCCAGGCGAGCTCGGCCTCGGCCCCAAGCGGGCTGAGGAGCTGCTTCTCGATGCTGATCAAGGCCCCGAGGGCCGCCGAGATCCCTCCCGCGGCCTGCGCGCCCCCGGCGGCGGTCTTGGTGAGGTCGTCCCAGGTGCCACTGAGGAAGTCGAAGACGGCGTCCTTCGTGGCCGTCGCCCCGCCGCTCGGCGCGCTCCCCCCGCGCCCGGTCGCGGGCGCGCTCGCGCCCTCGGCGCCGTCGAAGAGGTTGCACCCGAGGCCGATGGGGACGCCGCGGAGGGCCTCGATCGAGCCGTCGATCGACGGGCCGGCGACGTTGTCGGCCACGCACGCGAGGTACGCGTCGAAGGGATCGGGGTTCGCGGGGCTCAGATCGGTGACGCAGTCCTCGCTCGCGGTCCCCTCGAGGCTGAGCGGGCTCGAGGGCTTGCCGCAGAGCTCGAGCTTCATCTGGCCGTCGCTCGACCCCTGGAACGCCGCGGGCCACCGCGAGCGGATCGCGTCGAGCGCCGCCTTCTCCTCGGGGTTCGGGGCGCTGGCGGCCGACTTGCACTCGACGGGCGCGCACGTGTAGCGCGCGGAGGCGCCGCTGCCGCGGACGCCCCCCGCGACCATCCCCGAGAAGGCGCAGAGGCCTCCGCCCATGGAGTGCGGGTCGAGCACCGACTCGAGGAGCACCATCGGGTCCACGCAGCTCGCGGCCGTCGCGCCCGCGCACTCCGGGATCCCGCGGAGCCGGCCCGTGCGGCGGTCGTAGAGGAACACGGTGCGGCGCGCCGACCACCCCAGCCGTCGCACCTCCACCCGGAGCGCGGGCGCGTTGGCCGCGAACCAGCGCAGGGACGACGCGCTCTCGCCGAGGTGCTTCTGCGCGTCGGCGAGCAGGAGCATCACCGGCGCGATCGCGCGCGCCACCCCGGGGACCAGCTGGCCTTGACCGCGCTGCGCGAGGCGCCGCGCGAGCACGTCGAAGGCGACCGCCATCGCGGTGTCGAAGAGCGAGAGCTGGCGCGCGCTGAGGCACGCGATCTGGGCGGAGATCCGGCGCAGCGCGTCGGCCTCGGCGTCTCCCGACACGAAGCCCGGGGCCACCGGGGCGACGGCCGCGGCGGCGTACGCCCCGAGCATGCCGTCCCGCACCACGTCGCCGCGGCAGCCGTGACCGGTCGCGAGGCCGGCGACCTCGGAGTGGAGCGTCGGGCCGACGACGCGGCGCACGAGGATCTCGAGCTCGAGCAGCGCGAGCCTCTGCGCCTTGTCGGCGACGACCGGCCCCGCCTTCGGGATGCGCACGCCGTCCCACGCGGTGAGGAGCTCGGCGTCGAGGAGGAGCTCGGCCTCGAACCACGCGCGCGTCGCCGCGACGAGCGCCGGGTCGTTCTTGTCGAAGGACTCGGCCGCGACGGCGGCGTCGACGAGGCGCTGCACCCCCTCCGCCGCCGCCTGGGCGGCGCGGCCGCGGGTGGCGAGGGCGTTCAGCGCCGTGGCGCGGCCGGCGCTCTGCACCACCGGGGCGGCGGCGACGAGCTCGCTCGCCTCGGTCGCGACGGCCTCGGGGCCCGCGTCCTCGGCCTGGATGCCGCAGGCCACCGACATGAGCACACACCCGAGCCCCAGCACCCTCGCTTGGATCGTCATCTCGCCGCTCCTCTTTCTTCCGTGTTTTCGAGCCGCTCGCGCGTCGTGCGCGAGTGACTCGAACGACGCTCGAGGAGCGCCGGCGTGACGAGCGGGCGTGTCACCCGAACGTGCGACGCCGCGCGTCAGGCCTTCGGCCGAGCGGCTTCGCTGCGTCCGCTCGGGCGCGTCTGGAACGAGGTGGGCGAGATCGCCCGGCTCGTCGCCGCGCTCGACGAGGCGATCGACCGCTCGCGCTGGCGACCCGGATCAGCGAGGGCCGAGCGCGCGGGGATCGAAGGGCGGGAGGGGGACGCCCTTCCCGAGCTGGCGAATCGCGGCGAGGTCGACCGCGTCGAGGCGGTACGAGGACCCGCACGAGGGCGCGCCCACCACGTTCGACGGCGGAGGCATGACGTACGTCGCCGCGGTCGCGGACGAGGACTGCGCGGGGGAGGTCGGCGTCGGAGGCATGGGGACCTCGACCGAGCACGTCAGGGCGTCGACCATCCCCACCGCCGGGAGCTGGTGAGCGACGCCGACGTCGTGGCTGTACACGCCCGCGGGGACGGTGCGGGTGACGGTCGACGTCGGCGTGCCTGGCGCGTCGCAGGTGACGGTCACCTGGGTCGGGATGCCCAGCGGTCGCGAGAAGCGCACCCGCGTGGTGAGCGTGACGTAGGTGCCCGCCGACGTGACGCAGGGCGGCATCTCGAGCGCGACCGCCGGGTTGTCGGGCATCGTCGCGGTGAGGCACCCGGCGTCGCCCGAGGGCCCCTGGGCGGGCGACGAGGGCGTCGCTATCCGTACGAACACACGCCCGTCGCCGCGGTCCGGCCCGACGGTGAGCGCGACGCCGGTGTCGACGCCGTCGGGGGAGAGGAGCCGGACGGGCCCGTCGCCGCGGGTGACGTACGTCGGGAATCCGTACCGGGATACGAGCTTCTCGATGCCCCCCTGAGGGGTGACGCGCGGGCGGAGGCCCCCGGCCAGGACGAAGTTGGTGCCCGCGATCACGTTGGAGCCCGCAGCGGCGGTCTCGAGGCGGTGGTTCTTGCCCCAGCCGATGTACGAGATGCGACCGTTCGCGTCGTAGACGATCTCGTCGTCACCTCCCGCCGGCTGGCTCCAGAAGGGGCGCCCGTCGCGCGCGACGACGCTGAAGTCGAACCAGTGCTTGTCCTGCTCGTTCGGCGCCATCTTCACGTACCAGACGAGCGCGCCGCCGCCGGTGGGGTTCCCGGTCATGTCGATGCCGTTGTCGTAGCCGTCGCGCCGGCGGTACTCGACGAGGAAGTACTCTCGCCCGCCGAGCGCCGGATCCCAGATCGCGAACGGCGCCCGGGTGCTCGCCGGCCGCGCCCCGTCGCGCAAGGACGCGTCGAGCGTCGCGCACGCGCCCGGTCCCGTGGTGGCGAGGACGCGCGGCCGGACCCACCCGGCGCGGATGCGATTCCACGGGTCGACGGCCACCGACCAGCGCGGCTGCGCCCCGATCGTCGCCCCCATGATCGTCGCGCCTCCGCCGTTGGTGCGGACGGGCCCGTTGAACGGCGTGTAGAGGTCCGCGCGAGAGAAGGTGTGGAAGAGCTCGTGGACCATCGTGGCGAGGTTCGCCCGCTGGCCGAAGATCGCGCCCGATCCGCACAAGCGGACGGCCCCCGCCTGCGCGCACCCGGAGCCGATGGTCCGGTTCGCGCCGCCGTCACCGCCGTCGGCGACCACGACCACGAGCGTCAGCTCGGCAGGATCGACCCGGCCGTCCCGGTTGAGATCGAACGCCGACAGGTTGACCCGCTTGCCAAGCAGCTCGGCGATCGTCGCCAGGAACTTCTCCGAGGTGCGGCTCGACTTGCGGCACGCGTCGTTGCCGGCGAGACGCGCGTTCTCGGGGAAGCAGCGCGCCATGGACTCGTTCGCGCCATCCGTGTCCCGATCGTCGGGGTAGGTCATGTCCGCGATGCCGGTCACGGTCTGGAACGTGAACGCTCCGCCCGAGCTCTGGAGGAAGTAGTCGCGGACGTTGAGCTGGTTACCACCCGGGCCGCCGTTGAAGAACGTGCCGTAGTAGCTCATGGTCTCGCTCGCGGCGAAGCCGGTGTCGGCGAACCGGACCATGACGAGGGCGACGTTCCGGGGCCCGCCGGTGGCGTTCCATCCGAACTGGAAGTCCGGCTGAGCGACCGGCTGCGCGTGCGCCGCCGGCGCGGCGACGAGGAGGGCGAGGGCCGCGGACGTGGCGAGTCGGCGCGGAGACGGCAGGACCATCCCATCGTTGTTTCACGGCACGCCCGCCGCCCGCAACCTCGGCGGGCGACGTAAGGAAATGGAGGATGCGGAAACCCCCGGTCCGCTACTCGCGGCGGCGACGAGACCGGGACGCAGCGCCGTGTCGCTCGCTCGCGCCCTTCGGCCCCGCGCGGCGGATGATCGACGCGAGCTCCTCGGTCGGGAGGCCGCGCGGGTTCTGCTTGCGCCACACCACGTGGAAGTTCCGCTCGGCCGTCGGCGAGAACGGCAGGCACACGAGGCCCTCGTTGTTGCGGCTAGCGCGGCTCCCGCGGCGCTTGCCGGCGTACGGCGCGAGGATGAACTCGTCGGCGACCACCACCCCCGCGTTCGCCCTCGCGAGCTCCACCAGCGCCTCGGTGAGGGGGATGCGGCGGAGCTCGATGGGGTGCACGAGGCGCTCGCCGCTCTTGGCGAACCACGACTCGCGCACCGCGCCCTCGAGCATCGCGAGGAGGTCGTCGGGGATGTCGTGAACGAGCACGGTGAGCCCGCGCAAATCGCGCCACTTCACCGAGCCGCGCGCGAGCGCGCCCCGCGTCATCGAGAGGTGATCGGGGCTCGCGAGGGCGACGAACGGGCTCGGCGCCATCGCCACGCTCGCCCTGGTCGGATCGCGCGGGGGCTGCGAGACGATCGCGAGGTCGACCTCGTCGGCGGCGAGCGCCTCCATGCCCCGCCGCGTCGCCTCGAGCACGATCGTGATGTCGACCCGCGGGTGGGCCTCCGCGAAGTGGGCGAGCGCCGCCGGCAGCCACTCGTAGGAGGTGAAGCAGCTCGTGGTCACGCGGAGCGGGATCCGCGCGTCCCGGCCCTGGTGGGCGATGTCGCGCTCGAGGCTCGCGAGCTCGGCGAGCAGGCGCTCCGCCGACGCGAGGACCCGCGTGCCCGCGGTGGTGGGGACCATGCGCTTGCCCACCCGGTCGAAGAGGCGCGCCCCGAGATCGCGCTCGAGGTCCACGAGCTGGTGGCTCACCGCCGACTGCGAGAGGTGGAGGCGGCCGGCGGCCCGCGTCACCGTCCCCTCGGCGGCGATCGCCTGGACGAGGCGCAGGTGGCGGGTCTCGAGCCGCGGCGATGTATGCGTGTCTTGCATGGTTACCATGGGAACTATGCGCTGGTTTCGAGGCCGGGGCCAGCCCAAGGTGACGGCATGGAACTCTTCGCGTCCCCCCTCACCTGCTCGTTCGCCGTCCACGTCGCCTGCCTCGAGGCCGGCGTCCCGTTCTCGCTCCGGCACGTCGTCCGCAAGACCAAGCGGCTCGACGACGGCGGCGACTACCGCGACCTCGCGCCCCAGGGCATCGTGCCCTCGATCCGCCTGCCCGACGGCTCGATCCTCACCGAAACGTCGGCGGTGCTCCAGTACGTCGCCGACCGCGCGCCGGAGTCGGGGCTCGCGCCCGCGTGGGGCACGGTCGAGCGCTACCGCCTCGTGGAGTGGCTCCACTTCGTGAGCACCGAGCTCCACAAGAAGCACCTCTTCCCGACGTTCGCCGACGAGTCGCCGGACGCGGTGCGCGAGTACGCGCGGAGCAGCGCCCAGCGCACCCTCGACCACGTCGAGCGGCGCCTCGCGGCGGGTGGGCCCTTCGCGATGGGCGAGCGCTTCACCGTCGCCGACGCGTACCTGTTCTGGGCGCTCCTCGTCGCGCCCTACGGCGGCGTGAGCCTCGACGGGCGGCCGGCGATCGCCGCCTACGTGGAGCGCGTGCGCGCGCGGCCGTCGGTCAAGGCCGCCCTCGCGAAGGAGCTCCCGCTCTACGTCGCGGACTCCGGCGGCCCGCCGCGGGTCGCGACCGCGACGGCGTCCGCCAGCGCATGACGGGCGCTCACGTCCCGGCGAACGGCGCGGTGATCCACTTCTGCACCCCCGGCCGCTCGTGGGCCCGCGCGCGCGGGCGCGCGCGATCGCCCGCGGCGTGGTCGAAGGTGAGCTCCTCGCCGTCGTCGGGCACGTGCGCGCGCTCGCCGAGGCCCTCGGCGGCGAGGCGGGCGCGGAGGCCGGCGCGCGTGGTCGGGCAGTGGTCGAGCGCCTCTAGGTGGTTCAGCACGATCGCGCCCGGAGCCGCGCGCGCGAGGCGGACGAGCTCGTCGACCGAGAAGAGGATGTCCCCGCCGAGGCCCATGTTGGCCGCGCCCGCGGGGGCGACGACGACGTCGGGGCGCAGGCGCGTCGTCGCCTCGAGGACGCGCTCGTCGAGCACGGCGTCGCCGGTGAGGTAGAGGGTCGGCTCGCCG